>NZ_JACBAZ010000003.1:300000-595177 GCF_013391475.1 Oceaniferula marina
GCCGAAAGTAAGCTCGAAGGCGAACCTCCGACTGCCGGATGGATCCCACCGATCTCACTCAAAAAAGCCTACCAGTGGGAACCGGCCCCCAAAGAACTCAAGGGAACCCCCGCCGCTAAAAACATCCTCGGCGCCAGCGGTTGTGTCTGGACCGACCAATTCCTACACCGGGCCCACATCCTTGCAGATAAGCCCGGCAAGGGAACTTCGGCCTCCGAGGGCTACGTCGACTACCTCAGCCTTCCGCGTATGGCGGCCTTGGCCGAGGTCACTTGGTCGCCTCAAGGAAAGCGCGATTACGCACGCTTCAGCGAGCGCATGAAGCCGATGTACCAGCGCTACGATCGACTCGGCTACCAGTACCGCGTTCCCGTGCCGGATGTTCAAATCCAACGCACCCCGGAAAAAACCTACAAGCTGAGCGCCACGCCTCCGGTTGCCGGTGGTACCATCCGTTACACCACCGACGGAAGCAAACCCACAGCCAACTCCAAGGTCATGCACGGCTCTGTGACCGTCAGCAAAGTCCACGACTTCCGCGCTGCCACCTTCACCGCCGGTGACAAACGCCAGAGCCTGCTCTTCGAATATGCCGACCCCAACAACAAGTTCGCCAAATTCGGAAAACTCGTCGGCAAGTGGGAATCCGGCAAAGTCGGCAACGGCAAAGCCAAAGAGGTCATCTTCGACGCCACCGGCCTGATCAATAGCAACGGAACCTACATCATCACCTTCCAATACACTGGTGGCCGCGAACGCCTGGACATCGACGGGATCGAGGTGGTCCGCAACGACACCGTGCACGTTGGCAAGGACATCCACCACGGCTTCACCGGTGGATCGTCCAAAAACAACCGCTACACCATCAAGGTAGGCAACTACGAAACCGGCGCCTCGTTTAAGATCAAAGCCCAGATCTACGGTGATGTCGGTGATGACTCGAATGGCATGGTTCTGATTCAAAAGAAGAAATAAACAAAGCCAAACATCGGGTCGCATCCATTGACGCCCTTTTTTCCAAGACCCCGGCTAACCCGCCGGGGTCTTTTTTATGTCGAAGCACATAGGAAAGACCATATAGCGAAACAAATGGCAGGATTCAGATCGGGACGATTGCCGGGAGCAAGATTTGATGCATGCTCCGACCATCAACGGACGATCATCGCCCCCAGATACCATCGACGCATATCTTCCAACAGAGGTAAAAGCAGACCCCGTTCGCGAACTTCCCGCTTCAAGCCCAAGGAACTACTCGCCAACATCTCAGCAACCCGCCGGATCGAAAAACCCGCGGCCCGCACGCGTTGCTCGTCCACTTCCTCTGAGGCCTGCAACACCGCTTCAATCTGAGCCGTGTAGGTTTCACTAAAGCGCCGATGCAAATCCTCCGCAAAGGCGTACCCCGCCTCATAGATCTCCCCGGCCTCCGGACTCTTGCTGATTTCCTCATAGGGCTCGACAACCCAAGTCAACATCAAGGACGCTAACCGCTCTTCCAAACTTCCGGCATCCGCCACCCGCTGAGCCGCCAAACACTCCGACTGCTCACAGTAATTCTCGATCACAGCCCGGAAAATCTCCTCCTTGTTCGCATACAATAAATAGAGGGCAGGACGAGACATTTCCGCCGCACCCGCCAAATCCCCCATCGTCGTCCGACGATAGCCATACCTCAAAAAAACCTGCTTCGCCGACTCCAAAACCCGCCCCATTTTGTCCCGTTTACCTCGCTCGTTTCCGCTCATGAAAATCATATTGACAAAAATCGTCAAACTGTCAAGCTGGCGGCGGATTTTTTAACGCGTATGAAACTATTCACCTGGAAATGGATCATCAGCATTTTTTCTTGGATGCCGATACTCACACTATCACTGGCTCTATTGCTGACCTTCACTGCTTGTCAGAGACCAGCGCAAGAAGCGATTGAGACCAGCGCCCGACCGGTGAAGTATATGGAAATTCAAGATACCGGTGCGGTGAAAATCGTGGAATTCCCCGGACAGATTCGGGCCGTTCAAAAAAGCTGGAAGGCCTTCGAAGTTCCAGGCCGTGTGATTGAGCGGTTGGTCAAGGAAGGTGAATTGATCACCAAAGGGCAGGTCCTCGCCCGCTTGGACCCACGGGATTACCAGTATGCCTACGATTCCGCCAAAGCTCGCTACGAGGCGGCCAAAGCCGTTGAGCTCCGCATTCAACAACTCAGCGAACAACGGGCCGTATCCCGACAGGAGCTCGATTTGGCACGCAGGGATCTGCAAACCGCAACCGCTCAGTTGAAGCAGGCGAAAAAAGCCCTCGAAGACACCGAGTTGATTGCGGACTTTGATGGACGGGTTGCCCAGCTGCTGATTGACGACTTCACCAACGTCAAGGAAAAGGAAAATGTGATGATGATCCAGAACAACAAGCTTCTGGAAATCGTTGTCAACGTGCCGGAAAGTGCTGTGGCTTTACCTCTGGAAGGTAAAACCACCGCCGAAAAAGTCCAAATCACCAAACCGGTCGTGATCCTCAGCGTGCTTCCCAACGAATCCTATCCAGCCGAATACCGTGAAGCCTCCGAACGCCCGGATCCTGCAACCCGGACCTACGAGGTGAAACTCACCTTTACCCCGCCGGAGGACAGTGTAATCCGCCCGGGAATGACCGCCAAGGTCCGCGCCCACATTCCGGCCAATGCCTCCGCAAAAACCGAGGGTTACCCGGTGCCTGTCCAGGCCATGGTTTCCGAACAAGGCACCACCCCCTTTATCTGGAGAATCGATCCCGAAACGCTCACCGTCAATAAAGTCCAGGTCACAGCCGGTGCCACAATCGGCACCTCCTGCATCGTCAAAGGGAAATTAAAAAACGGCGACCTCATCGCCACATCCGGCGTCCATCAACTTCGGGACGGTCAACAAGTCCGCCTCTGGAATAAGGCGTGCCCGTAACCCGCAAAGCGGTGGATTGAAACCAATCTACCAGGCCATGTTAACGCTCAAGCCGTTAACCGGGGGCATTTCCACGAACACACATTCACTCATCATTGCAATGAATCTTGCCGAATTTTGTCTCCGCAGAAAGACGACCACCACCGTGCTCGCTGTCGTTCTCTTTCTCGCCGGTCTGTCGTCCTACTTCGGCATGAGCCGGCTCGAAGACCCGGAATTCACGATCAAGGACGCACTCGTCATCACCCCCTACCCCGGAGCTGCCCCGAAGGAGGTGGAACAAGAGGTCACGGATGAAATCGAGATTGCCATCCAGCAGCTGAGCCAACTCGACGAGATGCAATCCCGCTCCGAACGTGGGCTTTCCACCGTAACCGTCAGTATCGAGGACAAGTACAACGCCAAAACCTTACCCCAAGTCTGGGATGAGCTACGGCGCAAGGTCAACGATGCGCAAGGAAACCTGCCACCGGGAGCCGGCCCCTCCATCGTCATCGATGATTATGGCGCCGTCTACGGCGTCTATTTCGTCCTCTACGGAGATGAGTTCAGCTACGCCGAACTCAAACAACAAGCCGACTTTCTCCGTCGAGAACTGCTGCTTGTCGATGATGTTGCGCGGATTGAAATCCACGGCAACCGGCCTGAAGCCATCTACATCGAACCGATCCGTGACCGCTTGGCCCAATTCGACATGGCACCGGAAGAGTTCCTCAACAAACTTCGCCAACAAAATCTGGTTCTCGACACCGGCCGCGCCAGAATCGGCACGGAATTCATCGCCCTCGACCCTACCGGAGAAATCAACAGCGTGGAAGACTTCGAAGAGCTTCCCTTTTCCCACAATCAGAAAAAATTCTACCTCAGGGACTTTGCCAAAGTGCACCGAGCTTACGTCGACCCGCCATCCGATATCGTCCGATACAACAGTAGCAATGCCATCGCCTTGGGTATCTCCACCGTCGCCGGCGGCAACGTCGTCACCATGGGTGAAGCCCTCGATAAACGGCTCGCCGAACTCAAATCCGATCTTCCGATCGGTATGGAAATCGGCATCATCTCCCATCAGGCCACCTCCGTCACCCTGGCCATCGACAACTTCATCACCAGTCTTCTCCAGGCACTTGCCATCGTGATCGCCGTACTGCTCTTATTCATGGGGCTGCGTAGCGGCCTGCTGATCGGCATCATTCTGGTTCTCACCATTATGGGAAGTTTTGTCTTCCTCAAACCCATGGGCGTGGCGCTCGAACGCATCTCCCTCGGAGCACTGATCATTGCGCTCGGAATGCTGGTCGATAACGCCATCGTGATTGTCGACGGTATCCTGGTTGAGCTCAAACGTGGACGCTCTGCCTTCGACGGTGCCGTTGCCACCGTCAAACAATCCGCCATTCCCCTGCTGGGGGCCACCTTGATCGCCATCTTTGCCTTTGCCGCCATCGGCACCTCGGACAATGCCGCGGGTGAATTCTGCAGTTCCCTCTTCCGGGTCATTGGCGTCTCCCTCTTTTTGAGCTGGGTGACCGCCGTCACCGTCACCCCTCTGCTGGCGGTCCTGATGCTCAAACCACCCAAAGAAAAAAGCGACGGCGCCAAGCGCGCCGAACCGTTCAACAACCGCTTCTATCGAATCTACAAATCGCTGCTCCGCCAGTGCATTCGCTTCCGCTGGGTAAGCGTCACCCTCGTGATCGCCCTGTTTGCCACTTCACTCTGGGGATTCGGCTTTGTTAAACAAGCCTTCTTCCCACCATCCACGCGCGCCCAGTACATGGTCGATATTTGGCTCCCCCAGGGGACCCACATCAAAAGCACTCGTGACGAAATCAGCAAAGTCGAAGGTTGGCTGCAAGAGCGGCAGGGTGTCGGTAATGTCACCTCCCTGGTCGGCCGCGGCGGACTCCGCTTTCTGCTCACCTACAAACCCGAACTTCCGAACAGCAGCTACGCCCAACTGCTCGTCGATGTCGAGGACGCCTCCCGGATCGAAGAACACATTCAAGCCACCGAAGACTACATCGCCGAAACCCTGCCGGACGCCGTCGGTTACGGCATCAAATACGAACTCGGCCCCGGGGGAAAAGGAAAAATTCAGGCCCGCTTCCTCGGCGACGACCCCGAGGTGCTACGCAGCCTGGCTTCCCAAGCAGAACAAATCATGCACGATCACCCGAACGCCAAAGCCATCCGAACGGATTGGAGGCAACGGGTGAAACTCCTCCGCCCCGAACTCGTTGAAGAACGGGCGAACCTCATGGGGATTGAAAAAAAGGAACTTTCCGAAGCCATCCGTCAAGCCTACGAAGGAGCCACCGTGGGTGTCTATCGGGAGGGCGACCTCTTATTACCCATCATCGTCCGGGCAAGCGACGAGGAACGTCAGGAAATCACCCAACTGGAAAACATCCAGATCTGGAGCCCGGTCGCCCGCAAGCGAGTGCCCATCACCCAGGTGATCTCAGGAGTCGAACTCGTCTTCGAAGACGAAATCCTGATGCGCCTCGATCGCAAACCGGTCATCAGCATCTTCGCCGACCCGGAGGAAGGCACTGCCAGCGCTCTATTCAAGGAACTGCAACCACAGATCGAAGCCATCCCCCTGCCCGAGGGCTACGAATTACTCTGGTACGGTGAATACAAAAACTCAAAAGATGCCAACGAAGGCCTTGGCAAAGGTATTCCCATGTTTGCTCTGCTGATGGTTCTCACCACCATCGCCCTATTCAATTCACTGCGTCAGCCACTGATCATCTGGCTCTGTGTGCCGCTGGCTCTGATCGGCGTCTCCGCCGGCCTGCTGATCACCGACCAGCCCTTCACCTTCATGGCGCTGCTCGGTTTTATCAGCCTCTCCGGCATGTTACTCAAAAATGCCATTGTGATGATGGATGAACTGAACACCCAGCTCTCGACTGGCAAGGAAAAGCTTCAGGCGATTGTGGACTCAGCTGCCAGCCGTCTGATGCCCGTGGCGATGGCCGCAGCCACCACCATCCTGGGCATGATCCCGCTTTTCTTCGACGACTTTTTTGCCGCCATGGCTGTAACCATTGTCTTCGGACTGATGTTCGCCACCGTCCTGACTCTGGTCGTTTTACCCGTGATCTACACCATCATCTTCCGCATCAAACCGAAAGAGGGATAGCCGAGTAGCCGAGAACATTCAAAACTCAACAGCCTATCTTCCTTCGGCCGTTTTCTTGATCTGATTCATCAAGCGCGTATAGGCGATCTTACCATTGCCGCGAAGTTTCCAGTTGGCATCCAAAAGCTCGGACCCACTGTGCTCACGCATGTAAACATCACAGTGAACTGTGAAGCTGCCATTCCCTTGGTCGATGACAATCAACTCGGGTTCGGCGCTCACTCCGTCGCTAAACCATGAACCGTAGATCAACTTGGCTGAGTCACCACCCATCTTGCGGAAGTGAATGTCGTAGGGACCTTCACTCACCAGCATAAAGCCTTCGCGCTGAAACACGGATTTGATCGCGGCATCCACCGTCGAACGCGTGGTGTTATTGATGGTCGTGTGCACAAACGAGGTTTTCCCCCGTCCCAAACCAACTGAGGAAGCGCAAGAATTCAACACCACCAGCAAGCCGCAAAGAACCAGCATTTTTGCACGGGTGGACTTCAAACAATTCGTGACAAAGCGAGTATTAATCATGCGCCTAGCCAATCACGCTTTGGTAGAATTGCAAGCACTCAGAAAGCCAACACCAGTCAGAATGATCCAGAGCCCTGACACCTCACCCCTCCCCAGCGAGTTCCGTCTCACACGACGTCGCAGTGCAGAACACCAGGCTCGTACTTCATGAACCATATTGGTACCCCACGCCGCGAACCGTCTCAATCCATCGATCTCCAAGCTTTTTGCGTAAATTCGAAATATGCTGATCCAGCGTACGTGACTCAGGAAAATAATCCATCCCCCAACAGTCATTTAAAATGGCATCCCGGCTCACAGCCTTCGGGCTATGTTTGTGCAGCATCTGGAGGATACGAACTTCTCGCGGAGTCAAATCCACCTCCCTCTCTCCCCATGTTGCCCTCAATTGGGTGATCCACACCACCCATTCTCCGTAATGAAACATAGGAGACTCAGGTGTGACCGTGACCCTTCGGAGCAAGGCCCGTATCCGGGCCAGCAATTCTTGTTTCCCAAATGGCTTCCGCAAAAAATCATCGGCCCCCAACTCAAGCCCGACCACCACATCAATCTCCTCTGACTTGGCTGAGACAAAGATAACCGGGATGTTCACATCCAACTTTCGAATCTGGCGGCAAACGTCATAACCACTCAAATCAGGCATCATGATATCCAACAGCACGATGTCCGGTTGATCCACCCCCCATAAATCAAGCGCTTCGTGACCGTCACATGCAGCCATTACTTGATATCCTTCTTCCTGAAGGATTTCAGTCAAGGTCTCACGGGTGAGGTCATCATCTTCTGCCAATAGTACCTTCATCTTGCCATCTCCTCTAGTCTACGATTGAAATGCTCAACTGAAATGCCGCCCCGGATTGCTCATCTTCAGAATCATGTATCATCACCAGATCACCTCCCAGCTGGCGGGCCAATTCACGGCTGATGGCAAGCCCCAGCCCTGTGCCAGTCACCCCTGCGGCTACACGTTCATCCATTCGCTCGAAGGCCCTGAAGATCCTAGATCGATCCGCCAAGGGGATACCCGGCCCGTCATCACGGACCACGATGACCACATTCTCAGGATGATATCTGACCCTGATGCTGGCAGAGGCAACATTACCTGCATACTTATCAATATTGGACAACAAATTGAGAACGATCTGCACAAGCAAATCAGGATCTGTCCTGATCACTTTGTGATCAGGAACATCCACGAGCATCTCTATCTGCTTTCGATTATAGGCAGGCTGAAACTGCTGCACACAAGAGGCCAATAAAGAAGCGAGATCGACACCATCCCGCTTCTCGACCGTCATCTGTCCTTGCTCAATTCGAGCGAAATCAAGCACATTATCCACCAAGCGGCCCAGCCTGTGACTTTCCTCGCGTATCAGATCCATTCTCGATTTGAGTTTTACGTTTTCAATCTTGTCTTGCACCACATCGACGGTAAGCAGGATGTTTGTTAATGGCGTTCTGAGCTCATGCGACACAGCATTGACAAAGCTCACCCTCGCTTCTGCCAACTTGATTGCTTTCTCCTGTTCTTGAATCATCCAGAATCCTCCAAAAAGAATAATCAAAGCCACCACACTCCCACTCATCAAAATCATAGCATTGTAATCTACACTCTTTTCACGCGGAGCCCAATAACGCATGCTCCACTCACCAAAAATAGAGTAATGCCGGACGAGCTCGTCCGCTGGTGCATCAGAGAAAGCATCCCTCCCACTCGAAAAAAGAAGCTCTCCGGCTTGATCACGCAACTCGACATACGCTCCAGCCGGGACATGATCAGGCAAGGGCTTCAACAGCTTGTTCAACTCAGCTTCAACCACTTTGTGTGCCGCTGCCGGACTTAAGAGAAAAACCACAACCTTGTGCTCACTCAATCTAGCAAGGTAGCGCAATGGCTCCCCCGGCCGATTCATCCATTGCCCGGTCTCACCTTCTCCAACAGCTCCCTCTGGCCAAAGTTGATTGACCTCCTCAAGCGTTAGAGCAAAGTCTTGCCGTTCCGGCACCGGAGATTCAATGACTTTATGCTCCACTCGACTTCCATCAAAGTAGCTGACTTGCCTCACGCCCACGACTCTCTTTGCGTATTCACTACGCCTCAACACCTTGATTTTCAGCTCATGCCTTGCGGCATTTTCCACAGCGTGTCGCCAAAGCTGTTCCATGGAATCCAGTGAATCCGCCAGCACCCGGTTCTGTACGGGCAGCCATTCATCCTCAGAGGCCACCTTGCGTATCTCGACCGTCCTCGAAATAAAAAATGCAGCTCCAACGCATAAACAAGCCAGCATGACCACACCTAATTTCAAGCGGTGGCCATGCCTTTCTGTTGATGGAACACTCGCAATCACTGCACTTTGACAAACACAAGAAGTCGTTCCATGTCATTCAGACGACCGTCCTCATTGAACCCACCCATCACGCTGACCAATGAATACTGACCGAATCCAATCCTAAAGCGCGTCATCAAACGCGTCGATAAAAACTGAGGCATCGTCACATCCGGCACCCAGTGTTCTCCATCCTTCACTCGGTGAGAAACGGTATCTCCATGATGACTGACCAAATCCAGAGCGCATGCCACATCCAACATGTCATTTTCAATACCGGAAATCATAAACTCCAAGGTATGACCGCACTTCTTGGTTTCAAAGTCTGCAGGCGCCAATGCCGATTCAAGCGTTCGCGCCGCGATCGCTTTACCCTCTAACTCACGTGGCACATACTTGGTCGCATAAACCACCTCTTTCACGTCCTCAATTCGAACTATTTCCTTCAAACGCATCACCGAGGAACCATCAAAAACAACCGAAGCTTTCCCAGACAAAACTCCAGCCTGCGCCCACTCCCAACTTTGTTGCCTCATGTGATTGAGACCCTTCCTCGAGAATTGCTCGCTCCATGCCTTATGGGAAACCTTCACCACTTTACAATCCAAGCGAATCGCCTCCTTTTTAGATGATGGCTTCTGCTTGAGGGGCCCATCTTGAACAACGTCGGTTTTCACAAAAATCAAGCGGGTCCGCTCACTTTCATGGCCCAGCCTGAGACGTCCAACCAATAAACTTTCATTCAATGGCGACTCACAGCACACATCCATTCGGTCCACACTAAAATCTGGAATCAACAAGTCATCCGCCTTTCTTGTTTTATCCACCAAGGCATCGAATGGGCGGCCACTACTCTTTGATGATGAGCACTCCAATACAGATTGAATGACAACCTTCCCCTTTTTATTGATGCTTAAGACCACATCCTCGCTATATCCAGCACCACGACTTTCAAAATCATGAGGCCTTGGCCATGCGCCCTCCCCCATTTGGGTAAATTCAGTTGGAAAAATCAACTCCTTCAGTGAGCGGTTACTCACTCTTTCACGACCTAACGATGTCTGTAGTGAGCTATGAACCAATCGAGCCTTCCCATCCTTCAACCATTGCCCAGCGATGGCTCTCGAGATGGTTTCCTTCTTATGGTCTTGCTCCCACTGATCAAGCAAGGCATTTGGCACGAGAATATGCTCAATGAGAATCAGTAGATTCTCTCGTTGATCCCCCTGTATCACTGGTTTGGTCGTATCCTTGATAAAGGGGTTTTCCTGCGACCAAGCGTTCAGCGTCAAACCTGCGATGCCAAGGCCGATAGCCCATAGTATATTGGATTGTTTAATCTTCATAACGATTGGAATCTGCCACAAACTGGTCCACAGTGTGTCAAAATCCTAGCTCCACTATGTAAAAAAAAACAGACATTTATCCAATCAAGGGTTCTGCCAAAAAAAATAGAAAGCCTTTCGCAACACGCGCCCCGTGCCAGAGACCCACTTTCACCTTGTCCGCTTCAACCACGCCTGCTAAAGACTCGTGATATGAAATACATCGCCCCTGCCACGGTTTTGACCGCCGTTCTCGCCATTTCCCCCTGTTGCTATGGCCAAAGTATCTTGTTCAAGCCCCACCAACAAACCCCGAACCAAACCGTCACCATCCGCGCCAACTCCGATGCCTCCGGTGCGCAGATCACCGTGATGAACGGGGGCAAAGCTCAAAAGGGAAGCTCGAGTATCAAACGCCAGCGCGCCTGGGAACGTAAAATCATCGGAACCGGCCCAACCGCCAAACTACAATATGTCGTCCTGCTCGACCAGACGTACCGCGAAATGAACCTGGGAAGCAAGTCGGATGCAAGCACCCAATCATCGGGGCTGGTCGGGCAAATCATTCATGGTTTACGTGACGATACCCAGCGCTGGCGACTGTTTCTCAAAGGGAAATCGGCAACCAATCAACAGGCGATCGACCTCGTCGAGCTTGAATCCTATGAAAACCGCCGATGGTTCCAAGACATTCCGGTCAAGATTGGCCAAACCTGGTTCATCGAACCCGAATTCATCCGCAACTTCATCGAACGCGATATGGGCCCAGCCCTCATCGATGCCAAGATGACGTTCAAATCCATCGAAATGATCGATGGTGAACGTACTGCCGTGCTGCCATTCACCATCAAATCGCAGGCCCGCAAGGAAGAGGGAACCAAGTTCCGCACATCCAGTGCCATCGCCAACCTCAGCGGAACCCTCTACGTCGCTCTCGGCACCATGCTGGATAAAAAACTCACCATGTCCGGCACCCTCACCACCACGGTCAGGCAGTCGGGCACCTCTTCCGTCGTGAAATCCCCGGTCACCTACATCGTCACCAAAACGGTCACTCCAAATACAGCTCCCAACACAGCCCGCTGATACGATCATCACAGATCGGCAAGCTTGGGAGCGCGGATCTCATAGCCTGATCATTCCACGGCAGGCCGACAGGATACAATCCTGTCCTACCATCACATGCAAAGTAGGACCGATTTCCCAATCTGTCGACAGACCTAGGGAATTCATCATCCCTAGCAAGATGTATCCAAGCCGTCTAACCCTTCGCCTCATCGAGACGCGGGTGACCACCCTTGAGGTCATCAACACGCACCCCCTTGCCACGGTTCATTTTGTCCAGGTGGCGGAACAGGGCGACCATACCATGAATCGCGGATAACACATCACGGGTATGGCCGGTCTCGGAAATCGTATGCATATTCCGGATCGGGAAACCAATCGATGTGGCAGCACAATCAAACCCGGCCAATGCCGCAGCCATCGCATCGGTTCCGGTGTCACGGCCGGCGAAATCCATCTGATAGGGAATACCTTCCTTCTGACACACGGTCTCGATGATATTGTGCAGATACTCACTGGTGATCGAACCCTTGGTAATCGAGAAGCCCTCACCCATCGTCAGTTTATTCATCCGTTTTGCTCCAATGCCAGGTGCCGCATCGTAATCGTGGTTTACGTCGGACCCAATCAAAATGTCCGGCTTAAACTCACCCGCAATCGCCGTCGCACCAAAACGCCCAATCTCCTCGTGAGTGGCAATCGTGTACAGCACACGGATATTTTTCAGTGGCGACTTCGCCAGAATACGGGCAATCTCAGCGACGACAAAACACCCCAGCCCATTGTCGAGATAGGCACCATAAAAGGTGTCGTCAGCAAAGCCCTTCCGAATCGGACGGTCCAGCAGAATCGGGTCACCGGCCCGGATCCCGAGTTTTTCGATTTGCTCCTTCCGCTTCTTCCCGTGCATTTGCAATTCGAGGTAAATCGACTCCGGTTTCAGTCCCTTGTCGCCCGACCTCTGTCCGGGTTCAGAAAAATGGATTGCTCCAATCGCCTCAATCGTCCCCCCTTCGATCACCCGGTACTGTGATGGCTTTTTCGGGTTCTGGCAGAACAACTTCACCTCATGGCCAACCAAGGTACAGGGAAGAAAGGAATCGGTATTCACCCAAATCTTACCGTCATCATCAATCTTGCGAACCTGCATCCGGATTTTATCCGCGTGACCAATCACCATGACCGATACGCGCTCATCCTCTCCTGGGTGGGTGTCGACGACCAGCCCGGCATTCCCCTTGAACTGATGCACCGCCCAAGACTTCGGCATAAATGATTCAAATTCAGGTTTCAACACGCCGTAAGACATCGCAGCCTCCAAACCAATCGGGCTCGGTGCGGCCAAAACGTCCCGCATCCATTCAAATTGCTGCTTGGGCATCGACTTCTCCCAGATCGCCGGGCTCTTCTTTTTGGTTTTGCTCGTCATCGTAACATCAAATCTGTGAATTCCTTGCCAAGCTCATGGCAAGGCATAGATCAAGCGCCCCAACATGGAGCCCTTGTCTGTGCCGTCCACTTAATCTCTGTCCCGCCCGGATGTCGAGCGGGAATCTCATTCCCTCCTTGCCCTGATCCTGAGCCTTGTGATATGTCTCACCTTATGACCTCCCCCAAGCTCCAACGTTTCTCCCTGGCCCTTCTTTCCGCTTTCGGTCTTCTGTTTCTTGCCTCCTGCTCCCAAGAATATGGTAAAGTCAGTTACTCAGCAGCACCCAAAGTCATCAACGTCTCCGAATACGACCCAAAAGAGCGGCAACGAAGCGGCAGTTCCTATACCCCGCTCAATCAAGCGGCATTGAAAAAAAATGGATCCCTCGGTCTGATTGCCCGCTGCGGCAAAGGCCCTCACCTCGACACCAAATGTGCGGACTTCCTCGTTGGCGCCGAGCGACAGGGGATGCTGCTCGGAACCTACTACTACCTCCTGCCG
This sequence comes from Oceaniferula marina, assembly GCF_013391475.1. NCBI lineage: Bacteria > Pseudomonadati > Verrucomicrobiota > Verrucomicrobiia > Verrucomicrobiales > Verrucomicrobiaceae > Oceaniferula > Oceaniferula marina. The sequence continues at coordinate 313,263 of NZ_JACBAZ010000003.1, forward strand.
GACAGCAATCCAACCGCCCTGGCCGAAAAATACATCGCCCGCCTGCGGCACATCAAAAGCAGCCGGGGGCTCCAAACTAAAAAAGTCCTGTTAGCGGCCGACATCCACACCGACTGCAAAGCATGGCAAATCGTAGCCTACCTCAAGCGGATTAAAGAGCTCACCGGCGTCACCCCGGTCGTCTATCTGGAAAACAGCAGCTCCATCCGCCGAACCCTCAATGCTGCCAGCCCCCAACAAAAACGCTTCCTTCGCAAGCATCCATACTGGCTTGCCCTCTACTCCAATGAAAACCCCGGACTCGAAACCCCGCAACGCCTGGCCAATGCCTCCGGAGTCTGGAACGATTGGGTGATGTGGCAGTACGGTGGAGTCTGGTGGAAAAACGGCCGCTCCCAACCCTACAACTACCGTGGAGGCAGCTGGAAATCACCCAAGTACTTCGGTGATTTAAGCCAACCTACCGAACGCAATGGTTTCAATGGCAGCGTGTCGTCCTTTTACAGTTTCTGGAACCGCCATTCCTGGGCATGGTAATAACGGCACCATATCGAAAAATGATAGAACCATTGAAAGGATCAATGGGACAAAGTCTACCAAGTCCATCTAGCATGCTTGCATGTTCCGCTTTCTCCGTCACTGCCTCAGCTTCCGATTTCGTTTTATACCAAGTAGTAAAACAGACGGGACGATAGCCGAGATGAATAAGTTCTTTGGCAAGGCGCGACGAAGGAATGGTGCGAGCACCATGACTAAGGAGAAACAAAGCCAAAGGAGTCATTCATCCGGAACTCTCATGGATCACGCAGTGCTTTTCCAAACACCTCAACAACGATCAATCGTCTCGTCTGTTTTGCGGAGTGGTATTATACCAAGTAGTAAAACAGACGGGATGATAGCCGAGATGAATAAGTTCTTTGGCAAGGCGCGACGAAGGAATGGTGCGGGCACCATGACTAAGGAGAAACAAAGCCAAAGGAGTCATTCATCCGGAACTCTCATGGATCACGCAGTGCTTTTCCAAATACCTCAACAACGATCAATCGTCTCGTCTGTTTTGCGGAGTGGTATTATCCTGCTGCCCTTGTTTCTGAGCCTCACGGCTCTGTTCATCGCGCCTTACCACACGTCCGCACACGCCAGTGACGACCAACGGGCAGCATCACCACAAGAACATGTCATCCTGATCCACGGTATGGCCCGAAGCGCAAGCTGTATGCAATCCATGGCCGAGGCTCTGCAAAAAGCCGGCTACCATACGACCATCCTCGATTACCCATCCCGCAAAAAAACCATCCATGCGTTGAGCGAGCAACACCTCTCCCCTGCGGTCAAAGCTTGCCAAACCAAGGGCGCTACAAAGATTCATTTCGTCACCCACTCACTCGGCGGTATTCTGGTCCGTGACTACCTACACCACCACAAACTCGCCGAGCTTGGCAAGGTCGTGATGCTCGCGCCTCCCAACCAGGGCAGCGAAGTTGTGGATACCATCGGACACTGGAAAGCCTTTGCCCTGGTCAACGGCCCGGCCGGAAAGCAGCTTGGCACCGCGGATAACAGTCCACCCAATGCCCTCGGCGGCGTCACTTACCCCGTCGGGATCATTGCTGGCGACCGTAGTATCAACCCGATCAACAGCTGGATGATTCCGGGATCCGATGACGGCAAGGTCTCCATCAAACATACCAAGTTAGAAGGCATGCGTGACCACATCGTCATTCACTGCACCCACCCGATGATCATGAAACGATCGGACGCCATCGACCTCAGCCTGCGCTTCCTACGTCACGGATCATTCGCCAAAGCCAAGGATACGCCTTAACCCACACCCTAGGCGGCAAGCTCTGCAATCGCATCAGCGGCAGCGTCCAATGGGCAGGATCGGCTCAAAATGAACATCCCGTGGCGGTCGCGGTCAGTGATATGGGTGTAGATCACAATCACATCATCCATCTCCACACTGAGGCGCTTCACCGTGCGCCCTGAGGCTGCGAGCTGCTCCACGCATCCCACCATGGTGGCGATCACCTGCCCGGCGGCTTCATCGCTAAAAAACGATTCATTGTGAACCATTTCACCCTCGAGCGAAGTAATGGCAAATCCTAAAAGCGAATTACTCTCATACAACTTCTGCGCTGTGTCTCTGACCTGTCCCATATCCTGAAATGTTTCTGATTAAATAAACAATGCGTTGAGGCAATCCCTCAGACTTTGCTGATTAGGCTCGAGAGTGGCACAATCCACATCCGCGGCCCCTTCCTCGTCCACCTCCTTGATTCCCACCACCACAGTGTATTCCTGCTCTTCGCTCACGATATTCATCGTCCCCGAATTACGGAACAACTCATTTAAAGGTGACATTGCCTGGGCGAAATACTCCGCATTGGCAGCGAGAAACGCCTGCTGCTCGGCTATCGGGTCCACGCCCTCGTTCAGATCATCACTCATGATTCTTTTTTGAATGTTTTAGCTGTTTGCAACCGGTTCCATCCCCAACTCCGAGGGTTTCAGGGCAGCCGCGGCTTCCATCGCGGACTTTTCCAGGCGCAAGGCATTGTGCTCCGGCAAGCCCGCCTCACGGATCTTGCGGCATGTCGTCGCAACATCATATTCCACCTTGCACGGTTCCACCGATTGCTCATCGGTGTCATAAATCACATATTCGGCCAGTTTCCCGTCACCACGGGGTTGTCCCACCGAACCAACATTCACCAGATACTGGAAATCAGGCTTCAAGGTAAACTTTTCGTAATCCGAGAACGTTTTACGCTCCTCGGTCGTAAAATACATCTGCCGATGAGTGTGCCCAAAGAAACACACCGACGTCTCCTGAAAATGAAAATGCAAAATCGCTTCGATCGCATTCAAAACATAATTCCACGCCTCCGGCTCGTGCAAACTGGCATGCACAATCTCAAAAGGACCTACCCGCCGCTGCATCGGTAAATTTTCCAACCACTCCTTCTGATCCGGCCGAATGTTGGCCCGGGTCCACTCCAGTGACTCCCTGGCCCGTCCGTTCACCTCCGGCGGGATATCCACCCCACAGGTGTAAGCATCATGGTTGCCCTTCAGCACGGTGCAGCCCAATTCACGGATGACATCAATGCATTCCCCCGGATTCGCGTTGTATCCAACAACATCCCCCAGACAAATAAATCGCTTCACTCCCCGCTTTTCAGCATCCTCCAAGACACTATTCAGTGCCTCCAGATTTGCATGAACATCTGATATTATGCCATATTTCATCGTTAAGAATACCCACAGCAAACACGCTCAGACATCGGCTAGAAGCGTATGCTTATGTCATCCTATCAACACAGACCGCCGACTTGGAAGGATAAAGTTGATAAAATTACAGTTTTTAGCGGGCAGAGAACGCAATAAGCTGGTTAGAATTGTAATCACCCTCCAAAGTGCTCCGAACTACCACACGCCCATCGCTTGGAGTTGTTTTTCAGCCTGGGGTGCCCAACCCCGGTTCGCCGCAGGAGAAGCGGGTGACGGATGCAGGATTTTTCCAATATGATACTCGGTTTCTTCTGAACCTGGATCATGAAGAGCCATGGTTTCGGCCAGTTTTTTTTCAGCGTAAGCGCCCACGCCGATCAAGTAGCGGGGTTGCATCAACTCGATCAATCGTGCCAAGTGCTGCTGGCAAGCCTGCTCCACAGTCTGCATCTCCGCCTTGGGCAGTTTATCCGGTGTGATATTGCGTCCTGTTTCCGCCATCCATACCAACGGACAATAGTTCGCAACAAAATGCTCCGCAAAAAATGCCTCTGCCGACGGATACGTTTCCGCAAACAACCCCCACAACCTGCGCCCACTCACCTCCGAACGAGTACAATCAAAGCCATCTACCGGCCGCTTCGGGTGCTCGTGCTCCGGCTTATCCACCGGGCCATCAATCCCCAACCAATCCCGAACCGCCGGAATTTCCCCGAAAGGCACCCCGGTCTGGGACATCCCCCATGGGCCCGGGTTCATCCCAAGAAACAACACCCGCTTTTTTCCCCCGGCATAACGACGCAAGTAGTCACAGTGCCTGTCCCAGGCGTAATCCGTCGGTAAATACACATGGCTAACCGGCTCCGAAAAACGGAGCGGCCGAAGCACTTCATTCAACTCCCACGCGGCATCCATCACAGCTTGCACCTCATCTGACATGCCACTATCTGACATTACATGCTTGAAAGATCAAAGCCGAAACTCGAAACTGCCGCAGCTTATGCCTCTCGACCCAACGTCTGTTCTCAATACCACCTTCTTGCTCTACGTTGGACTGCTCATCGCTGGCATCCTCGGCTACCGCAAATGGCATAGCCCTCCCTTCAGCACCCCAAGCAACGAAAAAGGTCCTACCCGGCTTGATCACGTTGACCTGCTTGGAATCGCCGTGCTCATTTTTTACTTTGCCAGCACCATGCTGGCACAACAGCTTCCAGCCGCCCAGGCGGCAGACGCTGACCCGGCTGCCCAGGCAAAACAAATCACTCCGGCCATCCTGATCACGGGCATGCTGATCCAGCTGTTTCCCGCGGCACTCGCCATCATCCTGCTGGCATCCCGCCATATCCCGCTCGGATCCTATTTCGGGCTCCGGATGGCAAAAGCCTACCGCCTCCTCTACATGGCACCCGCAGCCGTCCTGATCAGCTACCTCTTTATGATTGGCCTCTCAGCCACCGGATTCGAATCCTGGCTGGAGTGGTTGTTCGGCCAACCCTTCGAGCCCCAGCAAACCATCCAACTCTATCAGGAATCAGACGAAATCATCATCCGGGCCCTCTTCATCGTCAGCGTGGTGGTCATCGCCCCTGTGGTCGAAGAAGTCGTTTTCCGGGGCTACGTCTACACCGTCACCAAACGCTACACCTCCCGCATTTTTGCCACCTTGCTCTCAGCCGTCTTTTTTTCCGTCGTCCACAATTTTATTCCCGGGCTTCTCCCTCTTGCATTCCTTGCCATTCTCCTTACTATCGCCTACGAAATCACCGGCTCGCTCTGGGCTCCGATCTCGATCCATGCTCTGTTTAACGCGTGTACCCTGATCATTCAGGAAATTCAACACCACCACCAATAGATCCACGAAGCCCATGTTCCGATCCTTCACTCACTACGGCCTCCCCGCCGCCATCGCCCTCTGCACACTCACCCTCTGTAGCTGTGGAAAAAAAGAAAGCGGCAGCGATGCCTCCCCTCCGGAGGATACCAAGGCAGCCACCAGCCAGCATCGCCCCATCCACCCAAAGGAACATGACGCCCTGTTCGCCAGCATCCACAGCCTGCCCGATCAGAATGCCATCTCCCAAAAATGCCAAGGCTGCCATGAAGAGATCCACGCCAAATGGCAACAATCCGACCACGGCCAGGCCAACCGCCACGTCGACCTCAAGCTCGACGGTGAAGCCTTCTCCGACAAATCCTTCAAGGACGCCACCGCCGAGTGGAAATTCACCAATAAGGAAGGCAAACTTACCATGCACACCGATGGTAAAGACTACACCCCAGGCATGATCATCGGCATCACCCCGCTGATCCAGTATCTCACCGCCGATAGCGGCGGCCGCTGGCAAACCCCCACCGCAGGATGGGACCCCCACAACAAAGAATGGTTCGATGTCATCAGCGGCGACGACCGGACATCCGCCGACTGGGGACACTGGACCGGCCGGGGCATGACCTGGAACACCCAATGCGCCTGGTGCCACATGACCGATTTCCGCAAAAACTACGACAACAAAACCGATACCTATGACTCCCACTGGACCGAAATGGGCGTCGGCTGCACCCAGTGCCACGGCCATTTGATGGAAAAACCCAACCCGGACAACGGCTGCCTGATCGATATCAAACGCGACCGTGACATCGCCAAAAACCACCCCGACCTCGTCTTCGACAACTGCGCCACCTGCCACTCCCGCCGCGGCGAGTTCAACGACACCTTCCATATCGGCGCCAAATACGGCGACCACTACCAACTCCAGCTTCCCAGCACCCCTCGACTCTACTACCCGGACGGCCAAATCAAAGACGAAGACTACGTCTGGGCCTCCCTGCGCATGAGCAACATGGGCCACAAAGGTGTGCGCTGCATCGACTGCCACGACGTCCACAGCACCCGACTCAAGTACCCGCTTGAGAACAACACCCTCTGCATGAGTTGCCACGCCGCGGGAACCAACGGCCGCCTCGATGGCGCCATGGTGATCGACCCAGTGGCCCACAGTAAGCACTTCGGCGTCGGCAAACACAACGACGTCGGCTCCGGTCACGCCTGTGTCGATTGCCATATGACGGAAACCACCTACATGGGACGCGACCCCCGCCGTGACCACGGGTTCCACGTCCCGGACCCCCAACTCACCAAGGAAAATGGCACCCCCAACGCCTGCAACAAGTGCCACACCGACCAGGATGTCGATTGGTCCATCAAGTGGGTCAACGATTGGTATGGCGAGAAAATGCACACCCCGGAACGCAAACGGCAACGCGCCCGCACCCGCGCCCTCGCCGCAGCCTTCGAAGGCCAAGCCAACGCCATCGACCCCATGCTCAAAGCCTACGCCAATGAAGAAAACCCGATGTGGCTTGCCACCCTGCTCGAAGCCATGCGCCCCTGGGCCACCGACGCCCGGGTGCAACGACTCGGCCGCGAGGGCGTCCACAACAAGGATTCGATGGTGCGTGCCGCCGCCTGCCACATCATGGAATTCAGTCTCGGCAACGACCCATGGCTCGAACCCATGCTCAAGGACCCGGTCAAGGAAGTCCGCATGGCCGCAGCCTGGGCCATGCGCACCCGCCTGTCCCAGCGCTCCGAAGTCCTCAAAGAACTCAGGGAATCCCTGTTCTTTGGAGCCGACCAACCAATCGGAGCCATGCGCCTCGCAGAACTTGCCAGCCAGGGAGAAAAACTTGAAGAAGCCAAGGAATGGATGGAAAAAGCCATCGCCTTGGACCAAACCTCCGCTGCCGGACGTGAAGCCTACGCCATCCTGCTCGGCCAACTCGGCAAACCAAAGGAGGCCTTGGAACAGCTCGGTCTGGCATTGAAACTCGATCCAAACAACGGCCGCTACCTCTACCTCATGGCCCTGACCTACGCCGAGCTCAAACAAACCGACAAAACCGAGGAACTACTCAAGCAAACCGTCGCCGCCGACCCGAATCACGACCGAGCCCACTACAACCTCGGACTGCTCTACGCCGGCCAAGACAAACTTGACGAAGCCATCGCCTCGATCCGCAAGGCCGAACGCATCCACCCACAGTCCCCTGACTACCCCTACGCACGAGCCACCATCCACATGCGTAAAGGTGAAAAAATGGAAGCCTTCGAAGCCTGCCGCACGGTGCTCGGCATCGACCGCAATTACCGCCCGGCGCTGCAACTCCTGCAACAAATCGGCAACCCACAAGCAAAATAGAGCTCCAAAGGACACCCCCAAGAGTAAAGATGGCAGGGCGACGAATCTCCTGCCATCGACTGAATCTTGCGAAGAGGGATCATCATCCCCCTCATCCTCTCCTCCCCGCGCCCGCAGAAAACCCAGCCTTCAAACGGAACACCTGATTCCCTCAGGGCTCCTACATTAGGGAGACTATCTCGGTCATGCCTGCAGCGCTGACAGGATTGTCAGAATTTTTTCAAGGTGCTATACCACTCCGCAAAACAGACGAGACGATTGATCGTTGTTGAGGTATTTGGAAAAGCACTGCGTGATCCATGAGAGTTCCGGATGAATGACTCCTTTGGAGGTGTTTCTCCTTAGTCATGGTGCCCGCACCATTCCTTCGTCGCGCCTTACCAAAGAACTCATTCATCTCGGCGATCGTCCCGTCTGTTTTACTACTTGGTTTTACAGGATGTTTAATTTTCAAAGATCAAGGTTTGCCCAAAACCGATCGCTACCTTCTAAAAAAATCCTGCAAATCCTCTTCCATCACGTAAATCTTGTCAGCGCCGCAGGCTGTTAGTCTCTAGTGGATTCTCCCTGTTGATCCCGCCAAACTTTATAATTTGACATTTAGCTAAATGAGTAAACATTGAATTCATCATGCATGACGAACTCAAACTCATCAAGGCACTGGCCGACGGCAACCGCTTGAGGGTTGTCGCAGCCTTGAGTCGATACCAGGAACTCTGCGCCTGCCAAATCACTGAGCTACTGCAAGTCAGCGGCGCAACCACCTCGCGACACCTCGCTATTCTTCAGGATGCCGGGCTGGCCAGCAGCCGCAAAGACGGCCGCTGGGTTTATTTCAGCCTCAGCCGACCTAAGGGCTCGGCCTCACTCTTCCAGTGGCTGAATCAGAGCCTCTCAAGCTCCGAGACATGGCACAGCGATACCGAAACGCTCAAGCTCATCATGGCGATGACACCTGAAGATCTCTGCAGAAGGCAACGCGGCGAAGTGTGCTGCCCGGCATAAACCCACAACCCAAAGGACACATGAACAAAAACTCAGGAATCAGTTTTTTTGAACGCTACCTCACGGTATGGGTAGTACTCTGTATGGCGAGTGGCATCCTTATTGGCCGCTACCTTCCCGCCATCCCGGATTTCCTCGGCTCACTCGAATACGCCAACGTCTCCATTCCGGTTGCGGTTCTGATCTGGCTCATGATCTACCCCATGATGATGAAGGTCGACTTCAAGAGCGTAAAACACGTCAGGGACAACCCCCAGGGACTGTTCCTCACTTGGGTCATCAACTGGCTGATCAAACCCTTCACCATGTTTGGTATTGCCTGGCTGTTCTTCCATGTTGTGTTCAAAGCCATTATCCCGCCCGACCTCGCGAAGGATTATCTTGCTGGTGCCGTGCTCCTGGGAGCGGCCCCCTGCACCGCGATGGTCTTTGTCTGGAGTCATCTCACCAGAGGAAACCCGGCGTACACCGTTGTCCAAGTGGCAACCAACGATCTCATCATTCTCTTTGCCTTTGTCCCGATCGTCAAATTCCTACTCGGCATCGGCAATGTCGAGGTTCCGTGGGACACACTCATCCTCTCTGTTCTACTTTTTGTCGTCATCCCCTTGGCCGCCGGCATCCTCACCCGGGCCCACATGCTCAACACCAAAGGAAAGGAATACTTTGAACATACCTTTTTGCCCAAGTTCAATGGCACGACGATCACCGGATTGCTACTCACTCTGGTCATCATCTTTTCCTTTCAAGGCAAAACCATTCTGGCGAACCCACTGCATATCGGCCTGATCGCCGTACCTCTGGTTATCCAAACGGTGCTCATCTTCTTTATCGCCTACCTTGCCGCAAAGGCCATGAAGCTCCCGCACAACGTCGCCGCACCTGCCGGCATGATCGGAGCCTCGAACTTCTTCGAATTAGCCGTGGCCGTGGCGATTGCCTTGTTTGGAGCAAGCTCACCGGTTGCCCTCGCCACGATCGTCGGAGTCCTGGTCGAAGTCCCCATCATGCTCGCCCTTGTCAAGTTCGCCAACCGCACGACGCATTGGTTCCCAACCAAAGGCTAATAAACCACCATCCTAACAACCATTTCAACGTTGAACAGCGACACAAACGGCAGGGCTGATTGGCCTCGAGGAAGAAAGTTAAGCTCCGCTATTGAGAGCTTTACCCATCAATCTCCACCGCTTTTTCTCTTGGCTACGCTGGATCAGGTGTTCAGTGACAATGATGGCTCCAATACAAAATATCCCGGCGAAGAGAACCTGGGCAATCCGCAGATAGAAGGTGGAACTTGCACTGCTGTCTCCACCGGTCGAGCTACCGAGCAAGACCAGAAAAGTGGTAAACCCTGATGTCCAGGCAGCGGCACTCGGCTTTCCAGAGGTCATCTTGATGGAAAAAAACAAGGACAAGAGCAAGGTGATGCCGACCAAAAAGTCGTAGGTCGGCACACAAACTAACAAATTATAGACAATCACGATGGCAATCCCGCCAATCAAACAAGCTGTGGAGTTAGCCTTAAGCACCTTGATACTCGCATTGGTATTCGGCGTGCTTGCCATCATACAGATATAGAACATCGCCAGAGCATACTGCGCTAAGTTGAAAGCAAAGAAAATCAAGACCGCGGACGTTGCCACTGCCGTGCTGACCAGAGCCAGACGGGCGCGTTCTTCTCGCGACGGCGTCGGTGGCGGGGCCGGACGTTGAGGAGGAGGCGCATTGGGATCGATCTTTGCGAGGCGATTGGGGATAAACAGATGCCCGAGCCAGGTGAAGACAAAGCCCAGAGACATACTGATGAACAAATACGTCACAATAAAATGCGAACCCAACGAAGTTTGGAGTCCGAGAATCGGCACCATGGTGATGCCCATGGTCATAAAGATCGTTGCCAAGGGAGGTGCGGTGGCATCCTTGAAAAAGATCCAAAAGAACAGCAACGCATACAACGGCACACAAACCAGTGGCATCCGCAGGAAAAACTCACTGATGATCAAGCCCATCAACAGCCCGGAAGACAGCCTGCGTATGATCTGAATCGCCATCTTCCACCCAAACCACGGCCCGGGCATGGAAAGGAACATCACCGCAAAAATCGGCATAATGTAGGACAAAGGCCAAGCCACCCCATAAGCAACCGCTACGGCGAGCGTTGCTCCTAGACTGATGCGCAATGCGCGGACGTTGGCTAATGTCATCCGTGGAAAATTAATAAATGTGGGAAAGTTTGCTCATCGTCCACATCCAGATTTTACCTGCACCATTGAGCAAGGGGTTCCCTCCGGTGTAAACAATCACGTTGGCCTGTCCGCCGGCACGCTTGAACCCTTTCGATGCTTCCATATCCTCAAAATCCACGATCACCGGAAAATTCTGTGGCTGACGCAGCCAGCCCGATGTCGGCTTCACCGATTGCAAACCTCCCATCTGATTCTGGGTATCATCAGACACCCCCCAGCCAACGCTGCGGACCGAACCAGCAAACACCTTGCCTGGTGCGGAATCGAGTACGATCTCCACCTTGTCACCGGACTCGATATTCCCCAGACTGTTTTCCCGCATATCTGCCTGAATCCAGACGTCTTTAACCGAAATAAAGGTCATGATCGGAGAACCGACGTTGGCGTAATGGCCAACATCCACGGTGAAGTTCGCAATGATGCCCTTGGATGGAGCCCGCACCACCGCGCGGTGTAAATCCAGCTGGGCTTTTTCCAAGTTCACCAGCGCCTGCTTCACCTTGGCATTGTCGATACCTGTCGCCCCTAGGTTACTTTTGGCTTTTTCCAACTCGGACTTGGCACTCACCAGTTTGGCCTCGGACGATGCAATCCGTGACCGGGCGTCGTCGGCGCGCGACTTTGATGCAGCGCCTTGCCGGGCAAGTTTGATGATACGCTCGCCTTTGACTTGGGCGTTGCGCAAGTTGGCTTCTGCTTCAGTCACCCTGGCCTGAGCCGACATCACCGAAGCGGTATCGGCATCGGACGCCTGAGTAGCGGTCTGGAGGTCTGCCTGGGCCTGGCGGACGGCAAGTTCATACTTGGCGGCATCGATTTCCACGAGTTTGTCTCCTTCTTCGACCAATTGGTTGTTGGAGACATACACTTTGGACAACTGCCCGGAGACCTGGGCAGCCAAGGGCACCACGTAGGCCTCAACACGGGCATTCGAAGTATAAGGCACGTACTTGTCACTGAGGATATGACCGACAAAGACCACGATCAGAACAATCAAGGTGGTGCGGGTCCAGAATTTGATCGGATCTTTCTTTTTTCCTTCCTCTTTTTTGCTTTCAGCTGCAGGAGCTTTGTCATTGGCGGAAGCCTCTGGAGCTGGTTTTTTTTCTGCTCCGGCCTCAGCCTTATCGCTTTCTTTGGCGCTCTTTTCCGGGGTGCTTTCTGGTTTCTCGGTGCTCATCGTACAATCGCTGGGTTAAAATGATTCAGGGTGATAAAAAAAGGGTGAAGAAGAAAAGAGTTTGGGGAGGTTACTCCTGCTCAGGCTGTTGACGCCCCATGGGTTTGCCATACATGCCAACCAACCAGGCGACGAGAACCGCGGTAAAAAACTGGCCGATAATCGCCTCCATTTGGCAAAGTGATGCCGCTTCAGGAATTTGAGGTGTGATGTCGCCGTAACCCAGCGTGGTCAGAGTCACCATGCTGAAATAGTTATACAAATGCAGCTTACTCGTCTGTACATTTTCCAACAGGGTGCCACCAAAGGCAGTACCACCCGACAGGGCATCCATCAGTGCGTAACCGGCACCCCATAACAAGCCGATAACCAAATAGATACACAGCGCAACCATGATCACCTCGCCCGTCACATGCCGGGCCCGGATCAGTCGCTTCCCAAAGGCATGAATCAGCAAAGCATAAAATACAACGAATAGAAACAAGGCGCCTTCTCCACTGAAGGGCAAAACCTCGTAAATCCCCAACCAATGCAAACACACGGCAACCAGCACCAAAACCACAATCAGCGTGCGATGCTTCTTTTTGTTCTGCGCAACACTGGCGGCAAACAACAAGGTGACCGACAACCAGATCTGGACGATCACCGTGGTCCAGGAGTTTTGGGGAATAAATGGCGTCAAAAACAAATACGCCAAGAGAAAGGCCAGTAGCCTAGTAAACTGTTTTTCTGACTTCCGGCCTTTCATGGTTTTCATTCATTGTCACTGGCTTTTGCACCTTCAACACGGGGAGCCTGATCATCCAGCATCTTACCCCAGTTCGTCCGGTTCTTCATCTTCTCTTTGACATCCCCTGGGATCGCCTGAGTCCGGTCACGAATTTCCCATCCACCTCCGAGAGCCTTGTACATCGAAATCAGATTCGTTGCGATGCTTCCCTGGATGGCGGCATACTGGTCCTGCTTTTGCGTCAAGGAACGGATAGAATCGAGCACCCGCTGATAATCGGCAAGGCCTTCTTTATACTGTAGCATGGACAACTCGGATGACTTCTTCGAAGTTGCAACTCCCTGACGAACGTAAGCGGCTTCTTTTTTAGCCTGCACGAATCCAGTCATTCCGTCCTCAACCTCACGGGCCGCATTGAGCACCGTGTTTTGATATACGGTGATCGTCTGCTCGAACCTGGCATCCTGCACCCGGACGTTATTTTTAATACGACCGTAGTTGAGGATATTCCAACGGAATGCCGGACCAAAGGTGAAGCCATAGTTTTCAATGTTGAAAATATCATCGAGGTCCGCAGTTCCGGCATTCGACGAAGAAGTGCCAAGCGACCCAATCAACGTGAAGCTCGGATAGAGGTCCGCCTTGGCCACTCCGATCTGGGAGCTCTGCGCAATAGCGGTCATCTCAGCCCGGCGAATATCAGGGCGACGACGCAACAATTCAGCGGGAAGCCCTACGGCTACCTTCACAGGTGCCTGAGGAATGCCCTTACTCTTCTTCAGAGTATCGCGTAAGCCTCCGGGGCTTTCGCCAAGCAGCACGGACAAGGCATTTTGAAATTGAATCAGGGACGATTGGAAATTGGGTATTTGCGCCTGAGTCGTGGTGAGCAGGGTCTTGGCCTGAAGTACGTCCAGTTCCGTCACCGTTCCAGCTTCAAACTGGAGCTCCACCAACTTCAGTGAGTCCTTCTGCAGCTTCTCGTTTTGATACGCCAAACGGATCCGTTCTTCGAGCGTCCGAATGTTTACATAGGTATTGGCGACCTCCGCGGTCAAGGTCACCAGCACATCATCGTAATCGGCGACATCCGCCATCAGGCTGGCATCCGCTGATTCAATGGATCTCCGGAACTTACCCCAGAAGTCGAGTTCCCACGCCGCATCAAAGCCAAAGGTGGCCGAAGTGACATACTGGTTGGCTGGCGGGTTACCCGACTGGCGGGTACGGTAAAGGTCACCGCCCAGTGTCTGGCTCTGAGGGAACATATTACCATGCGTAATGCCCAAAAGAGCTCTGGATTCGAGAATACGCAGGGCTGCTGTGCGCAAGCCGAGGTTCTGCTTGTAGGCGGACTCAACAAGTTGATTCAGCGTCGGGTCATTGAATTGGGTCCACCACGCCATATTGACTTTGGCACCGGGACCTTTGGCCAGGCTCGCATCATATTCATTCCAAGCAGCTTCCAAGTCGCTGACGGGTTCAGAATAATTCGGGCCGACCATACAACTGCCCAGCATCACTGGCAGTGCCGCAAGAAGAATGGGTGAATATTTCATAATCTTGAACAATTCATATCGAAGTTTCTCAGAAGGTCAATACGTGGCAGAGAGATTCTCCCCGCCATCAAAGGAATTTCGCGTGGTTCAAGCCGGCTCCTGAGCTTCCTCATCATCCGAGGACGCCTCCACCTCATCCACTTTTTCTTCCACCCAGGCCATAAACAAGGTGTAGGTGATGGAGAAAACAACCGCTCCGACAAACAAGCCGATGATACCGGAAAGCATCATGCCCCCGATCGCACCCAGCAAAATGACCAGCATCGGGGTGTCTAGCCCCCGGGCCATCAACACAGGTTTAATAATACCGTCACATCCGCTCACCAGCAATGCCCAGATCAGGAAGATCACAGCTGGTGTAGTATCGTATGCGGAAAAAGCCCAGGCGGCAATCGGTCCAAGAATGATGATTGGCGGCAACTGGGCAATGGCACAAACCATCACCAACAAGCCCCAGAGTCCTGCAGCGGGAATCCCCATGATCACCATCCCGATCGTTGCCAGAATGGCCTGAATCAAGGCCACGCCAACCACGCCATTCATCACCCCTCGGATTGTGGCCGTAGCCAATTTCGTAAAATCTTCACCGCGTTCACCGGCCACACTGGTGATCACCTTGCTAGATGCCGCAAAGCCTTTTGCCGGGTTTAACATGAAAAATGCGGCGATGATAAAGGCAATCACAAACTGTAACACCGAACCCAATCCGTCCCCGATCGAGCCCAACAGGAACTTGGAAGTATTCGCTGCAAGTGGAGCCGTATCCTGGATCGCCTGCTTCAAATCCTTGGATGCGGTGTTCCACACATGGGTCAGCTTCTGCCCGACCAATGGCACATCCGCCAGCTTTTCCGGCGCAGGAGGAATATCCAATTCGTTGTTTTTTAAGTCTTGGGCAACTTCCTGCACCACATGAAAGGTTTCGGCTGCGAGAAAATAAGTGGGGACCACCAGCAATCCAACAGCAAGGCAAGTAAACAAAGTAATCGTTAGTTTGCGCCGCCCGCCCATGACCTTAATCATCTTTTCAACGAATGGCCCCAAAGCCACTGCAATAATCACAGCCCAGGCAACCGGCATGATAAAGGGCTGAATGATCTTATAGGAAATGACCACCATGATTGCCAACAGGCTTATCTTGATTGTAGCGTCGATGGCATTTTTAACAAATTGCTTGTCAGTAGGGGCGGATGGAGTGCTCATATAAGGTAAAATTGTTGGAACAAAGATCATATTGCATAACCCTCGATAAAGGTCAAGATCCCATTTGTTGCAATCTCCGTCCTTGTGTCATGCGTTTTCCAACGAAGTGATCATCCCAAACTCGGACTAACAAGTCATGTCTCTCTGGTTAAAAGGTTGAAAGGAACAAGTTCTTGTCGATTCGTGGTTTCCAATCTTTAGTCCCGGGATTAGAATCCTTTCCACGCCATGTCCTTCACACTCCACAGCGAATACGCGCCCTCCGGCGATCAGGCCCCGGCCATCGACAAGCTGGTCAAATCGATCCAAGCAGGTAATGCCCACCAGACGCTGCTCGGCGTCACCGGATCCGGCAAAACATTCACCATGGCCAATGTCATCGAACGCATCGGCAAGCCGACGCTCCTGATGAGCCACAACAAAACCCTCGCCGCCCAACTCTACTCGGAGCTAAAAAACTTCTTTCCCAACAATGCGGTCGAGTACTTCGTCTCCTATTTCGATTACTATCAACCTGAAGCATATATCCCACGATCCGACACCTACATCGAGAAAGACAGCTCGATCAACGATGAGATCGAACGACTCCGGCTCAGCACCATGGGTTCATTGATCACCCGCGAGGACGTGATTGTCGTGGCCTCGGTCTCCTGCATTTACGGCCTAGGATCTCCAGAGGACTACCAGAACATGATGCTACCGGTCAAAACCGGTGACGAACTCGACCGCGAAGATTTTCTCTCCGGCCTGGTCAGCCTGATGTTTGAACGCAATGACATCGCCTTCTCCCGGGGGCAATTCCGGGTCCGTGGCGACGTCGTGGAAGTCCACCCGGCCTATCTGGAAGATACCGCCATCCGGGTTGAATTTTTTGGTGACGAAATCGAACGCATCTCGGAAATCGATGTCCTGACCGGCAACCGGATCTGCTCACTCGACAGCCACACGTTTTTCCCCGCCAAACAGTTTGTTACGGAGAAAGAGAAGCTCAACCGTGCCATCCACGCCATCAAAGCAGAGTGCACCGAGCGAGTGGAGTGGTTTGAAAAGCACGACAAACTGATCGAGGCACAACGCATCCGGATGCGCACCGACTTCGATATCGAGATGATGCAGGAAATGGGTTTCTGTCAGGGAATTGAAAACTACTCACGCCACCTAACCGGACGCAATGCCGGTGCCCGACCTTACACCTTGCTCGATTTTTTTCCGGACGACTACCTGCTGCTGATGGATGAATCCCACGTCAGTGTCCCTCAGGTCGGCGGTATGTATGAAGGAGATAAAAGCCGCAAGACGGTACTCGTGGATCATGGGTTCCGCCTGCCCAGCGCGCTGGATAACCGCCCGCTCCAATTCAAGGAGTTCATGCAAATGACCAAGCAGAGAGTCTATGTTTCGGCAACGCCGGGCCCCTTCGAATTTATCAATTCCCGACCCGACAACAAACGCTACATCCCATGGAAACGGGGCGAATTATCCGCCGCCCAGGCGCTGAAACAAATCCGAAAAAATATCCGCCCGAGTGGTGCTGATCAGAATGTGGATGATTTTAATGTCAGCTCGGCAGGATCGAACCTCATCGTCGAACAAATCATTCGACCTACGGGACTGCTGGATCCCGTGATCACACTTAAACCCCTCAAAGGACAAATCGATGAAACCATCGACATGTGCCGCGAACGCGTCGATCGCGGAGAGCGGGTGCTGGTCACCACCCTGACCAAAAAAACCGCTGAAGACCTATCCGACTACCTCAAGGAAACCGGACTCAAGGTAAGCTACATCCACGCTGATGTCGGTGCGATCGAGAGGGTCGAAATCCTGCGCTCTCTACGAGCCGCAGAAATTGACATCCTCGTGGGAATCAATCTGCTCAGAGAGGGACTTGACCTGCCGGAAGTTTCACTCGTCTGCATCCTCGATGCCGACAAAGAAGGCTTCCTGCGCAACGAGACCTCCCTGATTCAGACCGCGGGCCGGGCAGCCCGTCATGTCGCCGGCGAGTGTGTGCTCTTCTGTGACGAGGTCACCGACTCCATCCAAACCCTGATGCAGATCAGTGCTTACCGCCGCGAGCGGCAAATTGCCTACAACGAAGAACACGGTATCACCCCCACCTCGGTAATCCGCGCGGTCCAGGAAAGCCTCAGCCAATACCAATCGACCCAGAATGATGCCAACACCCTCAATCAGGGAATGGTTGCCGAGGACGAAGCCAGCTACAATGCTGTGCAAGTGATTGCCGAACTCGAAGAGGAAATGAGGGAAGCTGCAGCCAAACTGGAGTTCGAACGTGCCGCCCACCTGCGGGACCAGATCAAGCAGTTGCAGAAGCAGCAATAGCAAGCAGCGACGGCATTACTCACTTTTTTTAAACGCACAGGCACCGATACCTGACAGGCGGCGGTCACGGCTCTTTACTTTCGATTTGAATGTAGGTGTTTGCTCAAGCATTGGGTCGACCTGATAGACGCCCTCTGTTTCCTTGACCGGCAGTGACGGGCGCCTGTCACCATCACTGCAGAACCAAGCATTTTTATGGAAGTCAAAGGTTTCAGGCTTCGTGTTCGGGCCAACATTCACAAATGTCTGCACCCGCTTGTCATAAACAACCAGATTCGCTTCAAACACTCCCTGTTGACAGGGTTGGAAGGTATCTGTGGGCTGCTCTTGAAGAATGCGCACGACCCATTTTTGAGGATACACCATCGTATTCATGCGCACCTCACACTTGATAGAAGTCACAAAGGCAACCGGTGACATACTACCGACGAAGTAGTTTCCCTGGACTTTGATCTCCTTCGCCTCGTAACCCTTTGCCTTGGGACGGAAAAATTTCAAGCCCGTGCTCCCGCCAAGGTTCACAGCTCTGAGTCCGGCGTCCTTAAAGAAGCTGCGCATGATGGTGACTCTTTCACTTCCCCCTTTGGCCTGAATGCCACTCTGCTGGGAATACCCTTGTTTACCCCTGAACTGGCATTGATCAATGATGCCGTCGCGGCATCCCACCATATCAACCGCTGATCCGCCCCAACCGGAAATCGAGCAACCCTTCACTACAAACTGAACAAGTCCCGAGAGCTTCAACCCATCGCGATTTCCGCTCGGTCCGATATTCTCAATCCTCACATTTTCGAATCGCATGCCCGTCGACGGCGAATCATAAGAACCTCCATCATCGGCATTGATCCCATTCGCTGAACAGCCAGAGACATGAACGTTTTGCAGCGTAATGAAATGACAGTTCACAAAGTGCAGGGCTTCCTTCCCCCCGCTGAACACTGGTGGGTTTTGTTTATCCGCACCCGTAATCAGAATCGGCCGATCTTTGGTTCCCTTGACGTTTTTAATCCAAAATCCATTCCCGTAGTTTCCAGGGGCGAGGGAGAGTGTTACTCCAGGTTTCAATCGTCCCAACTGCCTGCGCAGTTCATCCGTATTATCCACCTTGAGGACTTCACCACAGGCAAATCCGGAACAAAACAGCAGCCAACTGCACAGCCATGCGGCTTGACTCTTGCTCATCATTCCTTGGATGATGGTTTACGAAGTTCCTGGGCAACGGTGAGGTAATAGTTTCGCCCCGTCGCTGTGACCAATTTTTCAGCAAGCATTTCCAGCGCTTCTGCCTTCAACGTGCGGGCGGAAGCATCGTCAGGATGCAACGCGAGAAGGTGATCACATAACTCGGCGCACCATTGCGCATCGTCATCAGCCAAGGCTTGTTTGGCCGCTTTACGTAGCGCTGGCTCTCCGCCAGCCAACGTGACCATACGCTTGGCTTCTTCAGCCGGTGGCAGTGAAAACAAATGTGTCGGATTACCATCAAACCATCCCAGATAACCAGTAAAAATCGCACGCACCCCCCACTCGATGTTCCCGTAGTATTCACGCAAGTAATCCAGATTTTGTAAGTGCTCGGGCAATTCGACATAGGAGACCAACTCATCAGGAGTCATTCCCTGATTGATGCCCTCGATCGTTTTGTCAAAGATATGCTGGAGTGCATCGCGGTAATTCGTCAAAACTTCAACCGTTTGTTTTTCCCCGAGTATCGGCCGAGTGTGGCCGGGCACCGCATGAAGTGGCTTTTCCTTGATCATCATATCCAAGCTCCGGATCCACCCCCGGACATCACGGTAAGCGGTTCCACGAATGGCATAGAGGTTTGGCCATGATTGATAGAAATTATCTCCGGTAAACACCACACGCTCTTTGGGAAACCAAACGTAAAGTTGGTCCGTTGTCTCACCCGGTGCGGCAACCAGTTCCAGTTCAAGCCCCGCAACGCTGATCTTCTTCCGCCCGTCTCGAAACGTTTCTGTCGGAACCGGAGGATCTCCGATAAAGACGTTGCGGTTCTTGGGAGGATACACTGCTGGTGCAATCCCATTGTTGATTCGTTTTTCCGGAGGTAATCGGAATCCGCCCTGCCGAGCTCCTCGTAGTCCATTGATGGTAACACCTCCGTCATCAAAGTGATTCCCCTCCGTATTAAAAGGAGTCCGTGCATAAATCGCCGGCACCCCTTCACCCTCGCTCATAAAAACCGAGGCTCCACCGGTGTGATCACCATGGCCGTGTGTCAGAATGATTGCCTTGATCGGCAGATCGGATGTTTTTCTGAATTCCTTCAATACGGCCTTGGCGTGGTCAGCAAACATCCCGGTGTCCACAATCACCAAGCCTTCCGGCCCTACAATCATGGAAATATTCGCCGGACTGTATCCCGATGCACAATACACCGACGATGAAACCTTCGTGATAACAGGCTTCAGGTGCTCCGATCGCTGCTTAAGCAACTTGGTGGCATGAGATTCTTCAGCATGAATCACAGACAATGGCTGAGCCACGATCATAATAAATAGAATGACCTTTTTCATCTTAGAGTGATAAAATCATCATCGACTTTTGCAAGTCGAAGTTTTCCCCCACTGCAAAGTAAAGCAATCGATCATTCCTATCAGGCTGCCTTACTTCCATTGCCCGGCTCGGAGCTATGGTTTTTTAATACGATACTTGCCGAGGGCGCGAACATAAACAACACATCCGTGCTCATCTGCACAATCAATCTGCTGGGTCTTGCCGGTCTCAAGCCTGGAGTATTCACCCGGCTTCAACGTCTTGGCTGTATTCTTCTCCGCTTCCCCAATAGTCAGAGCCCCCTTGACAATCACAACATGCATTGTCCCACCTTCAGGGATAATTTCACCCTTGAATCCCGTGGGTAATCGGACAAACGATCCACTTACCGTCTCATTGCCGGGTTTGCCCCAGAGAAATGCCATTTCAGGAGAAGCCGCGGCCGTTTGATCGGAAGGACTTTCTATCCAGGTCGTTTCCGAAGCTGACAACCAGACAATATTCGAAGGTGCCAGATTCACCGGCCGTTCCCCCAGGTCTTCCGCTTTCTCCTTCGGGAGAACCAGATATGGACCGCTATCGATCTCTATGTAGGCCAGCACGTTTTTTCCCTTTGCAGCAGTGATATGCACTTCTCCAGCAGGCTGAGTCCAAAACGATCCCGGAGGCATCCACATTTCGGCCGCTTCAGGATCATCATTGTGAACCTGCCCACTGATCACCACACCTCGGTAAGTGACATTGTGAATATGGGGTGGCGATGAGAAACCATCGGCAAATTTCACAAGAAACCCCGAAGCGGCCTGCTTTGTGCGATCGTTCCACAGATTGCCTGCTCTCGGTCCTTTCTCCCCACGGGCTGGGTTCAAGGCTCCCCAGTCGATATCGCCTAACGTCACCACACCGCTCTCTGTTGAAGCCTTTTTTGTTGCCTCCTCAGCACCGGCACTCACCGCCAAGCCAAACCAAACCACCAATAAAAGATCATTTTTCATAAGCTGTAATTTACGTTTAAAGAATTCCGATGCATGGACTCATGCAAAACCAACCCGTGAAGCTACATACTATCAGCTGTCATGTCAACATGAAGTCACATGCCAGGTTAAGCTACAACAATGCCAACATCCCTCGAACGCGCGACTACACAATTTCTCATCGCCATCACTCCCATTGGAACCCCGGGCTCAGGTTCATCAGGCATTGCCAACGCCCAGACTTTCGGATTCGATTTCACGGGTGCCAATTGGGACAGCATCACCGACAGCGTGGAAATCCGCCTCTACGGGTGGGACGGAACCGGCAATATGCATTTCCAGGACACTACCATTACCGGGGCCTCGGTGACCCTCATTCCTGAACCCTCGTCCTGCATTCTTCTGGGACTGGGTGGCCTCGCCTCCATCCTGCGCCGACGCCGATAGACCACCCGTCATTTCCATTCCCCAGCCCGCGCACATCGGTATAAAAAACCGGTGAAGGCTACTCGTTCACCTTCCAGACCGACTCGATCATTCGGTATCCCTCGGGGTCATGGCGCTTGAGCTCATCTCGGTTAAATGGATAGAAATCGTTTTTACCAAAGTAGGCTTCGGTAAGCTCGGCGAAGTATTCCTTCTCGTTGTTCATTGCATAGGCACGTTTCTTTTTCCCGCTCACATGCATGACCGCGTCATACGACCCCGACTTTTGCGCCTGTTGAAATGCCCGGGTGATCCCAGGGTGCTTAAAACCATGAACACGGTGGTGATAGGCATGGGCGAGTTCATGCAAAACCATCATCGGTTGCTTGTCAGACCAATCGATCAAATTGTCGATGTTCTGTAGCTCGATCGTCCGCACTTTTTCCGGCATCCGATCATTCGCTTCCAACCATTTCGGGTTGGGATGGTAGCAGGCTCCGCGACGAATATCCTTGTTCAACCAAATCGGCACCTGCATCAGGTCAGGTAATACCACAGCGGGGACATGCTCTTTCACATAGCTCAATTTGGCATCCAACAAGTCCAACGCTTCCTGTCGGCGTGCGTGCCCCTGCAGGGATTTTTCGACATGCACCGTCCACCCCTGAAGTTGGACGGGTTCGTAGTCACTTACTTCGAGACTTTTTTTTTAGCCTTCTTCTTCGGAGCATTGACTGAGGCTTCTTTTTTAACCGCATCGAACTCCGGGTTCACGCAGCGTTTGCCCCAGCGTTTATAGGTTGCTTGAATCCCCTCTTTTGACTCAGGGTATTGCCCCTTGTCATCGGTTTGTTTGATCCACGTGTCCAAGATCTCTCGGTGCCGCTTGAGCTCGGCAGCATACTGTGGGTCATCGGCCAGATTGTTCACTTGTTCCGGATCTTTTTTCAGATCGTAGAGCTCTTCTTTCGGTCGCTTGCCAAAAAATGCCCACTCGGGAACCTTGCCCAATTTGCCGCTGGCGTGCAGTTCTCGCAGGCGCTTGGTTGGTGCTTGTCCGTCACGATACTGCGGCTGGAGCAGGATGCGGTCGGTCATGAAGTTGCGAATATAACGAAGCTTCTCCGTCCGCACCGTCCGAATCCGGTCGATGGTGTAATCGCAGCGGTCACGCGCCGAGATGACATACTCACGTGCTTTGTGGTTCTTTCCGAACAAGTCCTGGCCATCCAGATAATCGGGCAACGGAATACCTGCCAATGCCAGTGTGGTGGCCGAAATATCCAGCGTGCTCATCAGTTCCGGACGCGTGGCATTCTTGGGAATTCCCGGGCCGGAAATAATCAGAGGAACATGCACACCGCCCTCATAACAAAACTGCTTATGCCGCAGCGAGTGGTTGTTGCCGTGATCGGAAAAGAAAAACACAATCGTTTTATCCAACAGACCATCCTCCTTGAGCTGCTGCATGATTTTGGCGACATGCCCGTCCGTTACTCGCACCGTATCGTAGTGATGTGCCCATTCCTTACGGAACATTTCCTCATCAGGAAAATAGGCAGGCACCTTCATCGTAGAGGGGTCCACCTTGTCCTTGAGCCCCTTGGTGCTTGTTTTTCCACCACCAAGCTGAATCTGACCAAACCACGGTTTACCTTCCGCCACGTCCCGCCAATGGCCACTGCCTTTTTTGCCGTAGAAACCCTTCTTGGGTTTCGGGTTGCCCAAGGTGTAGTGCTCGTCTCGCTTGTATTGAAAATTGTAATCGTCTTTACCGCGGTTAAAGGTGGCATATCCGTTCTCCTTGAATATCTGTGGCAAAGTCTTAATCCCTTCGGGCAGCTGGATCATCGCTTTCGGATCGCGCGACGAGCGGTGGTTGTGCGTCCCTGTGGTCGTCTGATAGACACCAGTGATCATACCGGACCGGCACGCGGAACAGACCGGAGCTGGCACGTAGGCACGCTCAAAGCGGACACCGTTGGTCGCCAGTTGATCGAGAGTCGGCGTTTTTCCCGCATTCCCCGGGTGTCCGTAGGATGCCATCCACGGCGAGAGGTCTTCACAATAAATCCAGAGGATGTTCGGGCGTGTTTCCGACCCGGAAGTCTCTGCAGCTTGACTCGCGAATCCGCTGGCACCAAATAATGCCGCGGCAACGGCTGTTCGTAATCGTTGGCTGATTTTCATAATCTGTTTATTCATAATTCCACTTGAGCACCCAGGGGTCACTTGTTTCCCGCTGGGATTGCTTTAGTTTTTTCTGATACCGTTCGAGCAGCTCGGCATACTCCGGGTTGCTTGCCAGATTGTTGGTTTCGTCCGGATCTTTGGCGATGTCGTATAATTCGAATGCCGGCCGTTGGATATAGGATTCCACGGTGCGATTTCCGTATGTTGCCTGTTTCCCCTTTCTGTATTGGGCCTTCCAACTCGATGCCGCCCACAAATCCGTGGCGAAGGGATACGGCTGATGGTGGGCAATATTCCAAATCAATTTGTACTTCCGGTCACGGATCACGCGCATCGGATAATACATCTGAATCTCATGGAAGGTGTGCGATGCGGAAACTTGATCCCAGCCCTTCACTGAGGTTTGATCCAGGATAGGCAACCAGGACCTCCCTTGATAGGACTTGAGTTTTTTACCCATATTTTCAAATTGCTCCCGCTCGGGGATCGCTGCCATTTTCTTCGGACTCTGATTTTTTGCATTATATCCGCCTGCCATATCAAGGATGGAGGGCGTGATATCCAGGTGGGAAATCATCGCGGTCGAGACCACCCCTTTTTTCTTTTGACGTGGATCACGCACCACAAAGGGAACCCTCAAGCCAGCTTCGTAGACCGTCGTTTTTGCCCCGGGAAAGGCCATCCCGTGATCCGCTGTAAAAATAATCACCGTGTTCTCCCATTGACCCGCCTGCTTCAAGAGCTTCACCAACCGTCCCAACCCTTGATCCACTCTGGAACAGGACTGGTAATACTGGGCGATTTCAGCCCTACACGTCGGCGTGTCAGGAAGAAACCCGGGAACCAACACATCCTTCGGATCATAAAACACTTCTTTAACCCCCTGATGGTGGGCCTTATCGGGAAGGTTCCCAAACAGATTCGGCTTCAATTCCACATCCGCATTCTTGTCCACTCCACCACTTCGATGAGGACTATGAGTTGCCAGATAGAGGAAAAATGGCTTCTCATCATCGGCCTCAATAAATTCCCGGGAGCCTTCCACCATGCCAACCGCATTGTGATGGCTCGCTTTGAGGTATTGGTCAAAATGATAGACCGATTCCGGTGCCACGTGGTACTTACCCATCTGCGCCGTGCGGTATCCATTCAAACTCATTTGCAATGGGAGGCTAATCGACGCCATCGCCTTAAAGGTCGAAAACTTATGGTAATCATGCGCGTGGCCAAATTGCCCATTGGCATGGTTGTGAACCCCCGTCATGATCACCGACCGACTGGCCGAGCAGCTCGCCGTCGTCGCGAAGGCTTCAGTAAAACGAGTCCCTTCCGCGGCCAGGGCATCAAGGTGAGGTGTCTGGATCACCTCATTGCCATAACATCCGGCAATCGGCGATTGGTCATCGGTCACAAACAAAATAATATTCGGTTTACGATGATTGCCTTGCGCAAGGCAAGGGACACAAGCGAACAGAAGGAGAAAGAGTATTCGATGGATATTCATTGGATTATTTGAATGATTTGGATTCGTGTCAGATAGATGGATGTCGGTGGAGCGACGCAGCGGGTATAAAAGGAGCCCGATTTACCTACTTAGAGTTGCTCTTTCTCTTTTTCTTCTTTGTGGGAGCAGGTTCCGGCAGCCCCAAATGCCCGCGCATGCGTGCGATGTAACTTCCGCCATAGCCCTCGGTCACCGCATTCAGCTTGGCCAGTTTTTTTATCACCGACTCCGGTAATGGCTGCAAACGATCCAAAGCATTATAAGCATAGATGCTGGTAAAGGAATCGCTCTGCTTCGTATCCGCGAATGCGACCAATCGCTGCACTGCCTGTTCGGCCTGCTGTTTATTTCGGGGGCTTCGGGCCAGAATTTCGGCTGCGACCAAAGCCGGCAAGCCTCCCCGCTTCATCGTCCTTAGCAAAAACGCCTCATACTTCACCACGTCACTCTCCGGCAAAGTCTGTAAATAGACGGCGAGCCAGTATGACTCCAGCAGGGGTAGATCTTGTGTTGTCCACTTTTCCAAAGCTCTGTCCGCCTCACCCTTGGGCAGCAGTGACAAGCGGGCGTAGGGTAAGATGCTTTCCGGGTCGTAATGCTTCTTGGCCAGCTCGGCCGGCGTAACACCTAACTTTTCAGCTTGCTGGTGCATCATCGGTTCGGGAAGTAATACAAGATCGCGGGTATTCACCACTTGTTGTTCATGGGCTTGTCGCATTGCCAACAAGGTCTGATGATGTTCCGGCACAGCGGCCAAATTGACCGTCTCATGAGGGTCCTTGCTCAGATCGTAAAGCTCCTCCGCCGGGTGAGATTTCCAAAATGCCGATTGCACGGTATTGGTTTCCCCCTTCTGAAAAAGCTCGAACCATACACGTGTCGCAGGTGTCTGCATTTGGTAATACAATCTCTGACCATGAGGCAAAAAGGGCAGGTAATTGCGGATATAAACAAAGCGTCCGTCGGTAAGCGAACGACTCACATCCGGCCGCTCATCCATCCGCCCCCGAAAACCAAAAGAATACTTGGGAGCCTCCGTCTGGTATTTTCCGAGAAACGCACGCCCATGCTGCCATTCCGGCGGTTTCACTCCGGCCAAAGATAACACGGTGGGCGCAAGATCGACAAAACCAACCAGCCGCTCACTCTGGCCACCCGCACGATAACCCTCCGGTGCCAGATGCCGGAATTTTTCCGGTACATGCACAATCATCGGGACATGCAGCCCGGACCAACCGGCATAACGCTTACCACGTGGCATCCCCGAACCATGATCGGCATAATAAAAGACAATCGTGTCGTCTTCCAAACCCGCCTGCTTGAGCTCATCCAGACAGCGTTGCGCCTGCCGATCCACCTCCGTGAGCCGATCATAATACTGTGCCCAATTTTTTCGGACCTCCGGTCGATCCGGATGGTATGGAGGCAAGCTCACCTTGGATGGATCGTGCTGCGGGTTAGGATGCGCATTCCGGATCTGGCTTTCATGCGATTTGGTAAAATTGAAGATGGCAAAAAACGGCTTCCCTTCCGGGCGGCTTTTCCAGTGGGCTTTGGACGAGGATTCGTGCCAACCTTTGTGTTCCACCCGAATATTGTAATCCTCCTTGGCTCGATTCGTACAATAATAGCCGGCCTCACGCAGTAAAGCCGGATAGAATGTCAGCCACTCCGGAGCCTTCACCCGCGACCGCATATGCTGGGCACCCAGAGACGGGGCATACATCCCAGTGATGATCGTCGTGCGCGCCGCAGCGCAAACCGGGGCCGTAGAACTCGCTCGCGTGTAGATCATCGATCTCGATGCGAGAGCATCCAGATGGGGCGTCGTCGCATAGGTATCACCATAACACCCGAGATGTGGGCCATGGTCCTCTGCCGTAATCCACAGAATGTTGGGTCGCTCGGCCGCCAGTGCAACAGAGGACGCAAGTAATAAAACCAAAGCAGGCAGGTTGCAGAACAAACGTATCATATCGGCTTCTAATTACGCTACCCGCCTGCAATCATTTCACTTGTTCTTTTTTGACTTCTTCTTTTTTGGCTTGGCTTGTCCGAGAGGTTTTTTAGCCGACCCGGCTCCCCAGAGCGGCTCTTTCATCTGGCTTTCCCATACCTTCATTTTGGATGTGAGCTTTTTCGTTACCTCCGGATGTTCGCTCGCCAGGTTGTTGCTCTCGGAAATATCTTTACTCAAGTCATACAACTCGGGGGCGGCCCCCGCTTCATTCCGGTTATGAATCAGCTTCCATTTTCCTTCACGAATGGAAATGCTACCCTTGGATCCATGCTGACGCCAATGAAGAGCCCGGACTGGAAGTGAGCTTTTCTCACCGGTCAACAATGGTAAAAAGCTGCGGCCATCCAGCTTCCAATCGGAGACTACGGCATTTCCGGATGCCTCGATAAAGGTGGGCAGAATATCCAAGGAAATAATGGGATCATCAATCACAGAACCGGGCTTGATTTTATCGGGCCAGCGCATCGCCCATGGCACACGGACCCCCCCTTCCCACAACGTGCCTTTCTTACCTTTCAGCGGGGTGTTGTTTGCCCCCAATGCGGTCTGGCCACCGTTGTCATTGGTATAAATCACAATGGTATTCCCCTCAAGGCCACTCTCCTTGATCACTTTCAGGATCTTACCCACATTATCATCTAGCGAAACAACCAGACCGGCATAATTTTTCCGCCCTTTGCCTGTGATGTGTTCCAGACGCTTCAAATCTTCTTTCTTCGGTTGTAAGGGGCCGTGCGGGGAAGTGAAAGATACAAACAAATAGAACGGCTTATCCTTGTTCTCTTTGATAAAGCGGCATGCGGCGGTTCCCAGTCGGTCCGTGATATAGCCTTCCTCTTTGGTCGGCTTGTCATTGTCGAGAATCACCCGGTGCGGGCTTGGTTTCTCATAGGGGAAATATCCACGGGATCCTTGGAGCAGCCCGTAAAACCAGTCATACCCCCGCTTGTTTGGGTGCATTTCTTCAGGGTAG
The DNA here is from genome assembly GCF_013391475.1 of Oceaniferula marina. Taxonomy (NCBI): domain Bacteria; kingdom Pseudomonadati; phylum Verrucomicrobiota; class Verrucomicrobiia; order Verrucomicrobiales; family Verrucomicrobiaceae; genus Oceaniferula; species Oceaniferula marina. The sequence goes on from NZ_JACBAZ010000003.1 coordinate 341,578, forward strand.
CCAAGATGCCACTTTCCTATCAAACCCGTCCGATAGCCCATTTTCTGCAAACGCTTCACACCAAAGGTTTCATTCAAATCCACTCCATTCTGGTGTCCCGGAGGCAGGTTGTTATCGTATCCGAACCGCTGTTGGTAACGGCCGGTCATCAGGCCCGCGCGCGATGGAGAACAAACACAGCCTGACATGTACGCATTCGTCAGACGAACCCCGTCCCGGGCTATCGTGTCAATATGCGGAGTCAATTGCTTCATGTCCTCTGCGCAGTTCGGCTGAAATCCAAAATCCGCATATCCGGCATCATCCGAATACAAAATCACAATGTTAGGTTTCTCCGCTGCTTGAAGGGAGGTCAGGGACATCACCCCCATGGCCAACCATTTGAATACGTTCTTTTTCATTTGTTTATCCTTGTTCATTGTTGCTGGACGATTGATTTTTAAGGCTGCTGAAACCGTCATATTCAGGCACAAAAAAGCGTTCGCTTTTTACATTGCCGAGATAGCCATTGATTTTCCATCTCCTTTTCTCTAGTTTGCAGCAAGAGTCCTTCCGATCGATAGTAATCATATAAACTGCATAATCCCAGTCAGGCTTTCGTTTTTTCATCAACAATTTTCCTCCCCCCCGCCTAACCTTCCCCCTTATCTTCGCCCCGCTCCACCCTCGGCCACCAGTTGACTACTGGCTGATTTTCTGAAACCAAACATTCCATCCACTGACAAGCTCATGGGAACCGATAAACGTTACGACATCGCGATCATTTTTCCTGACTGGTATGCTTTCCTGCACGACGCCATGGAGGGGGTGCTAGAAATCAGAGGCATCCGGCGTCACTGCCATTTCAGAAACTTTATCTCCAAAGACTTTAGCCAAGCGGTGGATTTCCCAAAGGGATATCGCCCGGATGGTATCATCGTCTCTTACGATGCCGACCACATGGACGCCCCCTGGCTTGAGGAGCTCGACATCCCGGTCGTCAATATCTTCTCATCAACCAATCGTATTTTCCCGACTGTTGGCGTATGCCCGGTGTCCATGGCCCAGACCATTGTCGAACACTTTTCAACGCTCGGTTTCCAAACACTGGGCATCACAGGAACCATCCACCAGACGCACTCCTCTCCGGTCCACCAGCATATCATCGAAGAATGCACAGCGCGGGGAATGGACCACTGGTATGTCGAAGTTCCAGACGGCATCCACGCCGGCGCATGGCATATGCTCGAGGAGCATGCCCCCGACCTTAAAGAAAAGCTTCTCCTAAGCTCGGCCAAAACAGGCGTTTACACAGTGCACGACATGCGCGGCCGTTTGGTCGCGGATTATTGCACGGAACTGGGGATCAAGGTTCCGGAGCAAGTCGGCATCCTTGGCCGATTCGATTCCATTAACGCCCGACTCTGCACTCCGGAGCTCTCCAGTATCGTGATGCCTGCCAGACAAATCGGCGGGCAAGCCATTCAATTACTGATCCAATTGATTGACGGCAGTCCTGTCGACGAGCTTTACCCGATGGTCGAGGTCCACGAAGTCCGGGTCCGGGAATCCACCGTCGGCAAGTCCGACCCCGACATGATTGCCCTCCAGGCTCGAACCATCATCCGGGAGAAAGCCTGCAAGGGGCTGACCGTCGACGAGCTGATTCAATCGCTGCCTCTTGCGCGCAGCACCTTCGAAAAGCGATACCGGGCACTGACAGGCTCATCCCCTGCCCAGGAAATCCGAAAAATCCGAGTCGAAAAAGCCCGCCAGCTCCTGCTGACGAGCAAAAAAACCATCGATGAAATTGCCTACGAAGTCGGGTTCACCGACCCCCGGCCCTTTGTTGTCTTTTTTAAACGCGAGGTCGGCGAAACCCCAGGCGGGTTCCGTAAAGCCTATGTCGAATGATAACCGCCGGAAGCGAGCGGAAAATTTTACGGCAAGACTCAGACTTCGGCATCTCCGGCACTACTTCCTGCGCCGAACGAGAAGAGCCGTTGCCCCAAGCCCGAGAAGAGCTGCGGATGAGGGCTCGGGCACTGTGGTGACAAATTCAATTTGAAAGCCTTCAAGGCGGGAGTTGCCGTTAGCATCAGGTGAATTGTCGATCGCCTCCAATGATAATGATGCTCCTTGCCCAGTGGTCAAATCTACGGTGTTGCCAGTAGCGGAAATGGTTTCACCATTCACAAGCCAGTTGTCGCCTCCATTGTTATCGAAGCGGTCCACCGTCACAAATTTCCAGGAGTCAACCGAACCCGGGCTGGTCAGAGTCACATCACTGATGGTAAACAGCGCAGTCTTCGTATTGTCTGTTCCAGTCGTACCGCCATTGAATCGCACACGCTGGGTGGAAAAAACCACCCCTGAAGTGCCGTCGTTAAACGTAGCATCCAGAGTGAGATCAAACGTAAAGGTCACGCCGTCTGCTACGACAGCGATATCTTCAATGGTGATTGGCACACTCGTGCCCGTGTAGCTTGAGAAGTCAGCCCCTGTGTTATTCGTAAAAGTATAGGTAATGGTCGCAGCCTGCACAGACCCGATTGCCCCAATCAGGCTCAGTAAGCATAGAATAGGATTACGTTTCATAGTATGTGTATTGGTGTTTTGCGGCTCATGTGAAAAAACATAAACCATTATTAGTGAACATCTTAGCAAATAAACCACTGGATGTATATAGGAATTTCAACCGTATATCTTCAATGCTTCACCACAAAAAAAACCGGCAGACAGGACAAAGCCCATCCGCCGGTTCCTACACACAATGAAAGGTCAGATTATGGTTTCTTTTTCGGCTTTTCTTTAGAGCCTTTACCCACTTCGCCAAGCGTTGGGTAAACTTTGTCAGCATCGCGCCACTTGATATTACCATCCTTGCGTACGGCTACCCATCCCTGGCCCTCCTGCCAGAGCGGCTCAACCAAGCCTGTTTCCCACGTGGCAACCAACTTCAGCAACTCCTGAACCTTCTCCGGGTTGCTTTTGGCAACATCGTTGAGCTCACTAAGATCCTCGCCAACTTTGTAGAGCATCGGATCCAGGCCTTCAGCGCGGATCAGTTTCCATTTTCCTTTGCGAACGGCAGCCTGTTCAAGCTTGCGCCAGTAGAGAACATCATGCGGGCTGCCGGACTTCTCACCGGTGAGGTAGGGCATGACATCCACTCCATCGAGAGGATTCGGAGTTTTACTTCCTCCGGCCAGCTTGAAGCTGGTTGGGAAAATATCCATGGCTGAAGTCAAGCCGTCGAATTTCTGTCCACCCTTGATTTGAGCAGGCCAGTTCACAATAAATGGTACGCGGTGTCCGCCTTCGAACTCGACCCCCTTTTTACCATTGAGTGGATAATTAGATGCGGCGCCGCAGGTTCCACCATTATCACTGACAAACCAAATCACGGTGTTCTGGCGCAACTTGTTTTTTTCGAGATAAGCCACAAGACGGCCAATGTTGTCGTCCATGTTCTGAATCAAGGCGTGGTAAGCATTGCCGTTGGCCTTCGCCTTATCTTCAGGCGTCACCTGCAGCGGGGTGTGTGGTGCAGTATAGGAGAGAAACATAAAAAAGGGAGCCTTCTTGTCAGCCTCCACCATCTCGATTGCGGCATCGGTCATGCGATCGGTGAGATGCCCTTCGAATTTTACATGTTCACCATTGTGCTCCATGGAATGCCAATTCCCGTATTTCTCTTTTTTGCCATAGAAAAAACTGCGACTTCCTTCCCGCAGTCCGTAGAACTCATCGAACCCCCGCTTGGTCGGATACATTTCATCCAGGTTGCCGAGGTGCCATTTCCCGATCATGTAGGTTTTGTATCCCAACGACTGAAATGCCTGACCAATCGTATATTCGGACGTCACCATCCCTTGCTTGCCACGCGGGCAATTCGCCTCGTGCCCAAAGCGTTGCTGGTATCTGCCGGTAATGAAGCCAGCCCGCGAAGGACTGCAAACCGAGGCTGCCGCATGTCCATCGGTAAAGATCACACCATTTTTTGCCAACTTGTCGAGATGCGGTGTCTTGACGACTTCGGATCCTTGGAACCCGAGGTCCTTGTAACCAAGGTCATCCGCCATGATCACGATCACGTTAGGTTTTTCTGCCGTAGCAGCGACAACGCTGAAAATCAGCGAAGATGCGATGGATAATAGTTTCTTGTTCATGAGTATCATCTGATTGTGAGTGCGGAGACTCTCACCGATACGATGAAGAATGGAGTCATCATTCTCCGATTCATCGTCAATTTTTATGGCCTCCGTTTCTTGGTTTTTTACTTTTGGGGGCTGGAAGTGTTTGTTCACACCATTGATCAAACATCTTTTTCATTTGCCCTGCTTTTTCGGGCATGGAGGAATATAAATTGTTCTGCTCACCCAGGTCGTTTTTCAGGTTATAGAGGAAATCCCCCTGCACGTCATCATAGCGGTAATGCTCACCTACCGTAAACAAGCGCGATGACGTGCAGTTTCTGAGCTTGTAATCCCCACTGCGCACCACGTAGTCCTTGGTGCGGTTGCCACGGCTAAAAATGAGGTAATCATGGTTATCTCCTGACTTTTCTCCCTTCACCAGTGGAAGAATGGTTTTGCCGTCCAGCTTGTCATGCGGCCGGCCACCCGCCAGCTCAACAAGGGTCGGATAAATATCCATGGTCGAAACCAAGGATGGCAATGACTGCTTTTTCTCATGGTGTCCCGGCCAGCTGAAGAGGAAAGGAATACGGCACCCACCTTCGGCTTCACAATATTTGTTCCCTTTCAGCGGACCGTTGTTCGCCATGGTGTAAGGAGCGCCTCCATTGTCAGAAATAAACACGATCACGGTATTCTTTTCCAACCCTTGCTGTTGGAGAGTATCCAGGATCTTGGCTATGCCATCATCGAGGCAGGCGAGGGTCGCCAGATAACGTTTGCGCAGGTCCGGGTCGTGCCCTTTGCCCCTGCCCCACTTGGAGTGCCAGTTCTTTTTATAGTTGCCCATCGACGGGTCGTATTGCGGGAAGGGCTTCAATCCGAATTTCTTTTCATATTTCGGGTGCCCGACATAGACCGGATGATGCACGGCATTATAGGACAGGTGTAGGAAAAATGGTTTCCCTTTGAAGTCGCGATGAATGAACTCCACCGCTTCGTCGGTAAAAAGCTCGGTGGTGTAGGCATCCTTGAATTCCACCATCTCACCATTGCGCTCAAGCGGTCCCCGGTGGGCTGCTTTGTTTTTAGCGGCATGGGTCAGCTGACGGTAATCCCAGGTATGATCGCTGAAACCAAAAAACTCATCAAAGCCATGTTTCAGCGGGTGGGAAATATCCCCCTTCTGGTTGTTCATGTGGTTTTTGCCAATCTTCTTGGAGTGATAGCCCAGCTCCTTCAACTCCATCGCGATGGTTGTTTCCGTCGCGGGTAGCCCTCCCTTCCCATACCAATTGTTCCCCCAGCGTTGCTGGTAGCGACCGGTCGCCAGACCTGCCCGTGCGGGAGAACAAATCGGCGCCGTGGCATAGGCATTGGAAAAATACGTTCCCTTGGCTGCGATGCGGTCAATGCCAGGAGTCTGCACATCCTCGGCCGCAAAGGGCAAAAAACTCATATCGGCATACCCAAGGTCGTCAATCACGAACAGGATAATGTTAGGCTGAGCTGCTGCCAGAACGACCGGCATACTCAACGCCGCTATCCCAAATAAAACTTTTTTTATCATCAGTTGGCTATCAAATGAAGACTCGAACAGTCTATCCGCTTATTGATTTTCCTTCTTGGATTTTTTATTTTTCTTATCCTTTTTTGACTTCTTTTTCGCAGTGGCATTTGGGTCATATTCCGGATTTTTTTCGGTGGGGATTGGAGCCTCAACCACTCCGTGCCATGTAACGAGCTCCCTGACCAAAGCATCACGCAGCTCGGGGTTTTCGTTGGCGACGTTCTTGTGCTCACCGAGGTCACTTTCGAGGTCATAGAGTTCTACAGCATTATTCGTGGCAATCGCACCCTTACCGCCATCGAGCACCCATTCTTCGAGATACAGGTGTAACTTCCAACGACCTTTGCGCATCACGGTCACCGGACGGGTGCGGAACGTCTTGTCTCGGCCACGTTTCACCGGCTTGTCGAGATAGCCGGGCATATGCCAGAAGATCGACTTTCTTTTCAGCTCGCCACTTTGTTTGAGCAATGGCACCAGGCTTTCTCCATCGAGTTCTTTCTCTGTTTTGGCACCTGCAAGATCGATAAAGGTAGGAAAGTAATCCGCCTGCATCACAGGCACCGAGCACTGGCTACCGGATTTGATCACTCCCGGCCAGAAAGCGATCATCGGCTCGCGAATCCCGCCTTCGTAGTAACTTCCCTTGTTTCCACGGAGTGGTTCCTGGGACCGGGTTCCTCCATTGTCACTGGTGAAGATCACCAGGGTTTTCTTTTCGAGGCCGAGATCCTTGATTTTTTTCAACACCCTGCCGACGCTGGCGTCCATATCGTAGATACATGCCTTGTAAAGGTCACTGATCTTCTCACGTGTCGAATTCCGAGCCTGATAGGGCCCATGTGGCGCATGGTGGGCAAGATAAACAAAGAAGGGTTTCTCCTTGTTTTTCTCCATAAAATCACAGGCTTGTTTGGACAAATCAAAGACACCCTTAGGATCGCTCTCCGGCCCCTTCTGGTTCCCCTTCGCCCCCTCGGCCAAGGGACCATTACCAAAGCTGTCATAGGTGACATCGAACCCTTGCTTACTTGGCAATGCGCCGCCTCCACCTTTGCTCTCGCTCCCCCCTTTGGAATAAAGGTGCCACTTGCCAAAATGACCAGTTGCGTAGCCTGCCTTTTTCAAAGCATCCGCTATGGTTTCATCTTTTTCAGCCAAGCCGTCCCGGTTCGGGATGGGAATCAGGCGCATCTTATTTTTAGGACCTCGGCTGGTGCTGTGCACGGCAAACACATGGTGCCGTGGCGTGTAGTTCCCTGAGAGCAAACAGGCGCGAGCCGGCTGGCAATTCGCCGCATTGGTATAGGCATCGGTAAACACCATGCCCTCCTTGGCCAGTTGATCCAGCACCGGGGTTTGGTACTCACCATCCGATTGATAGCCCACATCCTTGTAACCAAGGTCATCGGCATAAATCACCACAATATTCGGCTTCTCTGTTTCCGCATTGGCCGTAATCGCAATGGCAAGCATCATACCTGTCAGGTATTTTGTTATCTTTTTCATCTTATTATCCCTTTCGTTTTTATGATCTAATCCCAACCAAAACCCTCCGGGATTTCACCCCGAAGTGCTGGTCCGACATCCACCCCCATCGCTTTCAAGCGAGGGTAATGACTCGTTTTAAGTTTTTTGTAATAATCATCAAATTCGTATGTCTGTTCCCCTTGCCACATGTACTCCGTCAGTGCAACCATGCGAGGAAATACACGTTTATCAATACTCGCCTGCGGCACATTAAAATCCGTCCAGAGCGCAGCCCCCCACCCGAGGATTAATTGCTTTTCACTTTTCGTCAGGCCTTTAAACTCAGCATCCGTCTTAAACACATCCGCGAGATCAAAGGTTCGGTTTTTGCCATACCTTTTCCATGGTGTCACCGGAAAGTTGAGATAGGTGTATTTGTTCGGATTACAAATCACTTCCCTGCCCGATTGCACAGCTTTGATGACAATCTTGTTACTCAAGCCGTGGTTGTGCCACCATGCAATCACGATATTATCGCGTAGAGCCGGTGCCTGGGTACCCTTGGCCTTTCCAGACGGTAAAACATCATCCCAGCAGATCGTTTTACGCCCACGCGCTTTCAGAACATCAGCCAAATGATTCATCAGATGGATTTGAAGGTTGTGCTCATTTCCCAGCTCGTGCTTCTTAATCTTCAACTGGCAATACCGGCACTTCACCCAGTTTTTTTTCGGGGCTTCGTCTCCACCAACATGAATGTAAGGCGATGGGAAAATATCGCAAAGTTCATCAAGGATGTCTTTGGTGAAGGTATAGGTCAGATCCTTTCCCCCACAATAAATATTCGTGGAATGTCCGCTCGATGGCGCCACTTGCCCCGTGCATGTTAACTCAGGATAAGAAAGCATCGCCGCCTCCGAATGCCCCGGGATATCGATCTCCGGTACAATCGTAATATGACGCTCCGCCGCATAACGCACCAACTCGCGCATCTCTTGCTGCGTGTAATACCCTTGCTGCTCTTGCTCCTTACCTACCTTGGAACCGACGAGATGCAGCTTGGGGTATTTTTTACTTTCCATTCTCCATCCAAGGTTTTCAGACAGATGCCAGTGGAAGGTATTCATCTTATGAAAGGCCATCAAATCCAGATAACGCTTGATGAAATCAACTGTGTGATACTGGCGCCCGGAATCGAGCATAAAGCTGCGCCACGCATATCTTGGGTGATCACGGATACTGACAGCATCGATTTCCCATACCTGCCCCTGCACCATCTCTCCTGACAAGGCCGCGGCCGGGAGCAACTGCCTGAGACTCTGCACCGCATAAAAAAAGCCACGATCGTTATTGGCTCTCATCACGATCGACTCTGGAGAAACCTCAAGCGTGTATCCCTCTTCACCCAAATCAGCATGGACTCCCCGGCTGGTAAAAAGAATCACCGACTTCCCCTTGGCTTTCCCCTGCCGAAGGCTTAACTGATAACCAGCACTCTGCTCTAATTGATGTCGAAGCAAACCAGCCGCACTCTTACTGATCTGGTCATGATAAATAACCGTATCCTTAGTGATCTGAAAACTGCCAGTGCCCGGCGCCACCGATACCGGTGTCGGAAATATATCCAGCTGGGCCATCAGGCACATCGGGCACATCGGGCACAACAGCCATACAATAAAAAGGGAGATAAGTTTCATCGAATCAATCTGTGTTTACACTCCATGGCGGTATGCCATGGTCACGACAAATACGGAGCCAATCACAGATTGATTACTCAGAATCTCAGTTCACCAGCTCATTGCCGGCTTCCGGACAAGCGGAGATTGGGTAATCAGATTAACTTCCTGGAGCAGAACACCTCCTTTCGGGACTTCAAGTGTCAAACGAACCTGCTTGGTGTTGTTTGCAATGACCGGCATCATCCCTGAGATAAAACCTTTGCGAAGCAGCGTCCATTTCCCATCGACCATGGCTTCAAACGTATGGGGGACACGTGGGGCGCCTTTGCCTTTTTGTAATGCAGCCAATTGGATAAAGACGCGCTGAATTGCTTCGGCTTTTTCCAAGTCGATCGTGATGATTCTGGTTCCTTCCTCAAGTTCGATGCCACCATCATAGCGATGGTCGTGGAGTTTTTGCCCATCCTTCACACCTTCGACCGAAGTTACACGGGCAAGACGGTGATCAGGAGTCAGGGACTTGGCAGCCCGAAGGTCATGAGCCCAGGTGCTTCCAGGACTGATTTCAAAATCGTAGCTCGACCCTGCAAGAAGGTATTTTGCCGGATGATTCCGGTGCTCACACCCGACCAACTGCCCTGTTTCAAGTTGAATCAACGCACAATAGGACCTGCCGTCGTAATCTTCCGATACAGTACCTTTAACGGGCACACGACACAGGATCGGCACATAGCCTCGGGCTTCCGGAGCTGGAATATCCATCGGCGCAGTGTAGCTGATCGGGATGCCGGCAAGAGAGTATGTCACTTTCACCAGCAGTCTCCCTTGTGCTCCTGATTTCATGTCAAACACATGCAACTGCCCGGGAACTTTTTCCCCCATGACCGGCTTACCCCGCTTGAATCCTTCCAGAGCCGCAAGGTTCACTTTTTCACGTAAAGGTTTCTTCAAATAGTCTTTACTGGGGTCTGCGACTTCGATGATCAGATCCTTGACAGTGAAAAGAGCAGTTCCGACATCCATGCCTCCAGCCTTTTCCGAGTCAGCCTGCAAGCGGCTCACTGGCCGAATCACCAAGCGGTGGGAAACCTTATCGATCTTACCAGCCGCCAACTGCTTTTCACGTTTCTTCTGCTCTTTCTTCATCTTTGCCTTGGCCTCTTTTTGAGCCGCCTTATCGGCACGGGCTCCCAGGCCGTCATCGTAGTCCGCCATGATGTCGGGATGGCAAGATGCCTCAAAGGAAACACCCATCACCAATTCGACAAGCTGGGCCGGGGCAAGCCCCTTCGGCAGGTCTTTACTGGCCAAAATACTCTTGGCAACCACCGGCGCATGTTGCTTGAGAAGCGCACGCAGATCCGTCCCCAGGTTTTCACCGGGTTTGATCGCACGCAGGGCGGTCACCGCTGTGGTAAATTCAGAAGGAACCTTGTCACCGAGGTAAGCTTCCGCCAGGGCCCAGCTGCGCATCACTTCGTTATACATGGCGCGGTCCCGATGGAACACCACCGGCAATTCACGAGCTGCCGTCCTGAACTTCGGATTACCCGTAATCGCAAGGTTACGCTTATGCGCATTAAAGATCATCAAATACCCTGCCATGCGCCAATAAGGCCCACCAATTACACCATCACCATTATGGTATTCGACGCGGTATCCGTTCTGGTTCACAAATCCATCGTGATCGCGTAGCGTGGTGAATTTCCACAGATAATCGCTCATGTTTTGACGATGGGCTTCCGCCCCGCAGTTCGCCGTGGATAGACAGGCCCAAACAAAGTGCAGTGTCTGGGTGGCATGACCATTTTCGGCCGACCCAAAAGGTGCCGTCGAGTAACGTTTGGTGGCATTTTCCGTAAACAAGGGCGCACCACCACGAATCAAAGAAGCGAGAAAATACGGTCCGGTTCCACAAGAGCCACCTTGCCCGGGCATCGGCGTGGTTTGTGTGCTTTTACCTGACCGACCATAGGGGACCTTACCGTGTGGAGCGATTTCCTGCACACGCGACAGCATCTTGTCCAGCACCGCCTGATCGTCCTCACTCATCACCGGGGTGTGGCTTGCAAGAGCAAAGCCAAGCGCTAACACGCCGCCACCGCCAATATATCCGGACCCTCCGTAACCCGGGCCACCGTCACTATGGCCCGAAGTATAGTCGCTCATCACAAAGCGACGGCAATTGGCCACGTGCATCTTCAAGGCGGGTAGAATCGTCTCATCCTTTGTCTTTAGATAATACTCGGCGAGAAAGACCAACCACATCCCATTGGAATACGTCCACTTGTCACGCTCACCGGCATTCGCCACATAGTGGGCCGCAAGTTTAATGTTCGCATCGTAGAGAGGATTGTCAGTTGAGAGCAAAGCCAGCCCGATCGCCGAAGTATAAAACGACTGGGAGGCATACGACTTGGCGGACCAAGATCCATCCTTATTTTGTTGTGTTGCCAATCGATGCGCAACCATTGCGGCGTAGTTTTTCACCTTGTCACACTCAGGGTCGTAGCCATCGCCAAAACTACCGATTGCGTCCAGCTTCAACGTCACTGTTTTGAGATGTTTTTTCAGTGCCGCCGGGTAATCGACCACAGGCAAGGTTTCGACCTTCAGTTCCGTTGCTTTTTTACATGTCACATCACCGACCAATGTCCAACTTCCTTCCGGCACTTCAAGCAGAGCGCCCAGCAAACTCCCCCGTTTGTAGGAAATGCGAACTGGCATCTTCACGCCCTCGGCATTTACCAAATAAACTTCCTCCAGCTTGACCCCGGCCTTTTTGTTGCTTGCTTGAATCCGGAAGACATCGGCTTGACCAAGAGGCACGGACAATTTGCCAGCACTGTCGATGTTGCTTTTGCCCACCTGTTTCCACGATCGAAGTCCCGTGATCGACTTTGATTTCAGTTCATCCGGAAGCCGTAGCACCGTCACCTTAATCTCGCCCCGACCTTCCGCCTTGTCGATAAGGTTGCCAGCATGAATCTCTATCCCGCGGACCAATTTGTTATCCACCGCTCGATCCAAAAACATATGCTGGGCAGCCAATAACCGCTGCCCGTCTAACTCTACAATCAGGTCTCCCTTTTGAAGCTGCCCCTCCGCGGGTGAGTTCTTGCGCACACCATCAACCTCAAAGTTGTTGAAGACCAATCCATGCTCATCACTCAGTGCCTTTGGAAACAACTCCTTACAGGCTGGAAATAAACTCCACGTCCGATCATGCATCCGGTTTCTGATTCCAAGCGGCCCCAGATTGATATACCATTTCTCCATGCTCTCCGTCTTGGTCGATGGAAAATAACTACGGTAAGGAGATGGGTTCTCCTTGTGCCATTCGTTAATCGCCATCACAGCTCCGCGATCCTGTTTCCAGGCATTAAAATTAAATCTGGCTTCAGCATCTTCAGCCGTTAGAGGCCACGGCATGAGGCATGTAAGCAACAATGAAGGAATCAATGGTTTCATCATGGTATGATCGTAATGTGTGTGTTTCAGTAGGGTGAGCCAACAGTCAAATGGCAACCCCCACTATACGCAAGGTTCACAATTTTCTTTTATCGTTAATTCTACGATAATTGGTACACAAAACAGGGCGGAGAACTGAAGCCCCCGCCCTGAAAAAACTCAGCTTACTTCTTGCGGCGTAGCAACAAGGTTAAACATCCCAAACCTAGCAAGGCTGAAGATGAGGGCTCGGGAATGGAGGTCACCTCGAAGGCCATCGTGTCGAGGCGGAAGTATTGCACGTGCGTAGGGTTATTTGTCATCTCAAAGGTCATCGACTTAGCGTCAAAGCCTGTAAAATTATGTACCTGGGCACCCGTGCCCGCAAGAGCCTGCATTGACCTCTGCTCGGATTTTCCGTTAGTAAGCACGATGGTTGCGTTATCCGGAACCTCCAGCCTGTTGGTGGCTTCCATCGAAGTGAGTAAAACGTTGTATGAGGACGTCACATCAGCATCGCCATTATCTCGATCCAAGACAGAAATTGTCCAATAGGCAATCTCACCATTGATCCAGCGATACGCCGAGGCACCACCGCCACCGTCCGGCTGCCATCCACGAGCGTCACCTGAGCCGTCCGCTCTTAATCCACTTGAATCACCCCCTGCAGAAAAATCGATTTTCAAGCTCAAACTTTCGCCCCCGTCACCGGTAAAGAATTTCTGTACCGTTTTCGTGGGGGAAGTTCCAGACACCCAATCAACGTCCGTATTACTCGTCACCGAAGGGCTAAAGCTCATCGTTGCAGCGGTAACCGTCGAAGCAATCGTAAGCCCCATAATGGATAAACATAATGTGTGTGTTGATTTCATAGTCTATAGCATACTGTTCTAAGCATTAGATACTAGGCTCACATTCAATCACAATTTATTATTCTGATCATCTATCGTTAATATTTGTCTGATCATCATTGGCACGCTGCTTGACTCTTCACATCATGGAGACGGTGAATCATCCGAGGCAAGCTTCTGAACCGTAACCGACTTGGGGCCATACTTGATTTGATACACGTCACCACCGACGACCAGCTGGTTTTGCTTATTTTGAAAACGACCAGAAATGGCGCTGGCTTGTATGATGACAGTCTCGTCTCCCTCCTTGGGCTTGAAGCCCGAGGCATAACGCAGGGCCAAGGTTCCGGAGAGAGATGCCTTCCCTTGTACCTCCAATCTCGCCTTGGCTCCGGAGTTAAACTCCAGGCTCAAGACTCCCGTTTGCATCTGATAAAGATCCTTACCGACCTTCAACACATTAGGAGCTCCGGACGATGACGTGATAGTAAGCTCACCCGAATGATACAGATGACCAGTGATTGCCCCGGAACCGCTCAAGTGCCCTCCGGGATGAACATCCACCCAGCGCAAGGTATTCAGGGTGCCACCATCGAGCTCAATGCTTCCCTGCTCACTGATGCGAATCTCATTGCGCCCGGTCAGGGTCAATCCCTTGGGAACCACCAGCGTCTGAGAGTTACCAGCCTTACGGTTGCCGCCCACTTCGAGGGCTAGCAATGAGGTGTCTTCTGCTAGAGTCGTGCGGCTATCCTTTTTGGTGGTATTAATCATCACGGCATTCCAGCGCGGGTTGGGTGTATTTTCACTGTAGTCGTTCGCCAGCTCATGCCCTTTGGGGTAAGCGGGCTTGGACCATGACGACTCTCTCTCAAAGGCGCTGCCATCCTTCCCTTGCCAGGTCCGGAAAGAATTCGCCATCAAATCGTCCGCCCCGGCAAACTCACCGGCGGCAAGCGCCTTCATTTCGGCAGCCAACTTGGCGTTTTTTCCTGAGATGTCCTGTTTCTCTCCCGGGTCCTTGGCCAGGTCATACATCTTGCCAGTGTTATGCAACTTGATATTGCCTCGGATAATTGTCCACTTTGAGCCTGCTTCGTGAGTCAGAAACTCACGCTGACGCTGCACCCCTTTGCCGGTAATGGTCGGAGCAATAGAAACACCATCGGTTCCCACAGGTGAAGCGACCTCTGCCAGCTCGGCCAGTGTCGGCATGATATCGGTGACATCCGTCGGCATGTCGGAGCTCTGCCCCGGCTTGATCGTGCCCCGCCAGTTCATCACGGTGGGCACGCGGATCCCCCCCTCCTTCACGCTACCCTTGGCACCACTGAGAATGCCATTGGTTTTAAAAAACTTATAAGGTTTACCTCCCTGGCCGCCATTGTCAGAGGCAAAAATGATCAGGGTGTTGTCGCGCACACTGTCGGACGTATCACCATCTCCGTTCGGATCCTCGAGGGCATCCAGGATGTTTTTCATATGGGCATCCATCCGGGTCACCATTGCGGCAAACTGCTTGTTCGGAGCATCCCATTTCGCGGCACCCTTGACATCGGCATACGCATCAAACCACTTCGGCATCGATGCAATGTTCCCCAGTGGGGTGTGAGGAATCTGAAAAGCAAGCGTTACAAAAAACGGCTGCTTCGTCTGCGCCTGAGCCCGGACAAAGTCCAGGGCGGCAATCGCATAGGAATCATCGGCGTAGGCCGTCTTCGGATAATCCTTATCATCTTGATACGCCGGGTAGTTGGGACGCAGCGGCTGATTCGGTTTGATCGAGTTGGGAACCAAAGTCGTCTTGGGTGACGGGTCGCTGGTATTGTTTCGCCAAAGCGTTGGCTGAAAAAAGGTGTGAGCCCGTTTGTGATGGAGCTCGGCTAACAACTCATCATAACCGTGGTTGATTGGAATCGTCTGTGGGTTATTGATCTTCGGGTCCACCTTGGTGTAGTCACCACCATAACCCCACTTCCCATAATACGCCGTCCGGTACCCGGCCTCTTGAAGTACGGTTCCCAGGGCGATATCCTCCGCCCGGATCGCCTTGGTCGCCGCTGGGTCGTTGCGGTCTGTCCAGGTATGCCCCTGGTGAAAACCCGTCTGCTGGGAAGATCGAGCCGGAGAGCACACCATACAACCATAACCACGGGTAAAATTGATTCCGGTATCAACCAGAGAATCGATCGTCGGGGTAATCAACTTAGATTCGGGGTTATTAGCTTTCAGTGTTCCCCAACCAAGATCATCAGCATAAAAATAAACAATGTTGGGTTTTGGTGAAGTTTCAGGTGAAGCCGCGAGGCAGGCTCCTGTCAATACGGATGAGCATAGAAATAAACGAATCATTATATCAATAGTTTGGAATAAATAAAAAGATACACTAATTGGCATCATTGAGAATCAGAGTGATCCCCCCGACACCTAACAAAACCTTTTGATCGGGCTCTACATGCGTTGAGGAGGTGAGCCCGCGCGCAGCCAAGCTTTCATCCAGCTTAGTGCGCGAGGCTGCCGCAATGAAAGAAAAATCATATTCGGCAAGGCGCATCACTCCATCGAGTCGCTCCAAGGTAATCGACGGCACATGGTTGAGTTTAAACCACTGATCTTTGTGGCTGGCGTATTCGACCTGAATGCCATTCAAGAGCGCCTTATCTGTAATTTTTTTCTTCAGGTTTTTCTCTGTCTGAATGATTTCACCTTCACGGTTACGTGTTGGCCCCCAGCCGGAAACCCTCACTCTGGTAAAGCCTTCAAAGTGCCCCGCACCTTCAGATTTTCCACCATTCAAGTGCACCTTGATACTGACGAAAGTGATCGAAATCTGACTGCCCGGTTTGGAAAGAAACGCCCCGTTTGCGGATAGCCAGCCATCGCGATCAGGGGGTGAGGTATGGATGTTTTTACCATGACCGTCCACCTCAAAGGTCAGCTCCACGCTGTCGTTTTTCCCTCCCTTTTGATCAAGCTTCAAACCGGAAACTGTGAGCTCAAATGTCTGTTTGTCTGAAACATTATTCTGAACCATCTTGCTTACCACCAGCATGCCCTGGCTGGCCTCTCCCTGCCTCTCAGCTACCGCCGTGTTCGTAGCGCTTTTCACCGTGATCACTTCAGCACGAAGCATGAGGGTCAACCCGACCCACAACGCTGCCATCACCCATGTCTTTCTCGTTTTCATTCAAAAATAACCGACCGGTCAAACTCACCCAACAACTCGATCCCCACTCTGGTTTGAGCTAGAGATATAATCGTTAAGTTATTGAACAACAACGACTCCATTTTCATTTCGTCGTCATTTTTATCCACTGCGTTCTGCTCGGTTCCCTCTTTCCCCTTTACACTCCCATCCCTCCAAAATGGTCACAAAAAAATCCGGTGTGCAGACCAAAGTCCGCCACCGGATTCATCAAATTCAAAGAGCTGGTCCTACTTGCGACGGCGCAGGATCAGAGCAAAGCCACCTAAACCAATCAGGGCTGTGGAAGAGGGCTCTGGAACTGCGTTCACTTCAACCTGAAAACTCCAGGCCTCGGGGCGCCATGCCCCTGCGGCGTCAAGCGTTCCTTCAGTGTTTGCAGCTGTGTCAAAATCCGCAATCAGGCTGTTGTCATTACCTCCTGCCGTAAGATCAAACACCTTACTGTCGTCTGAATTGTAGGCGCGGGAAATACCGTTGAAGGTCGCCACATCATTTGAACCCCACGAACCGACACTCGCTGAAGTAAACCCAAGCCAGGCCCCCGTACCATTATTCGTTCCTCCATTCAAATTTACGGTCATCGCGGCAAATTGGAACTGCACATATTCACCATTTGCATTCAATGACGTTTCACCACTCGAAAGCCATCCCGCATTCTTCGGAAGGTCGCTCGAATCTTGCAATACATTAAAGTTCTGCCCATCAGTGGTCACTGTAAATTGAATCACAAAGGAATCGTTAAAGCCTCCGACGCCATCGATATTCAACCCTGATACCGTGTATTCCAAAGTCTGAGGCGATGAGTCTCCATTGCGAATATCGTTGCTCACGGCAAAAACAGTCGATCCCGTTGAGCCCGCCGAAGCGTCACCATCAACACCATCACCACTGACGGTGCCATTCATCGTACCCGTCGATCCATGATCCGTATTGGAAAAACCATTCAAAGATATCGTTGCTGCTTGAGCAGAAGCACAGGCCCCGACCACCCCGGCAAGGGTCATTAATTTTGTGTATTTCATTGTTTGTTTTTACTTGTTAGTTTTGAAAGGAACGCACTCCAACTTCACGTTGTTAGAACAACGAGAATGAAGGCTAAAACACCTTCTGTCAGTGGTTCACTCCATTCATTTCAAAAGGGTCACAAAAAATAATCATTTGAATAAAAAAAACCGGCAAGCGTGACGTGGCACACTAACCGGTTGATTATGATTCTCAAGTAGACGTTTACTCTCCCTACTTGCGTCGCCGCAAGATCAAGGAAATACCAGCTAAGGCGATCAGAACCGAGGCCGAGGGTTCGGGAACCGTGTTGATCGTGACAGAAGCTTGCACAAGATTGTAACGCATCGCCCCTTCATTGCCTTCGACCGTAAACGCCGACTCAGAGCCCGTAAAACTATACAGATCCCCGTTGGAAGCTATACTTGCACCCGTGACATTATTCGCCGCCGTGCCTGAAATATTAAAGGTTTCTCCCGCCGCCACATTCAAGGCACTAAAACCTGTAAAACCATCAAAGCTGACCGAAGCGGACTCAAAGGCTCCTGCGCCGAGCGTTACTGTCGCCGCAACAAAACCAAAGGTCAGAGCTTCATCATTCTCGATCAAGGATGCACTACCCGAGCCGTCGGCAATCCCCCACGCTCCATAGCTGGCCCCCATCCCCACCACCGTACCCGAAGAGGAGGAACCGGCGAGCCCCATTTCAAAGGTGATTTGATCATCAGCAGTCCCTACCGAATCAAGTGTAAGGCCCGTAACGGTATAGAGCATACTTTGCGTTGCTGCTCCGGGGTTGCCTTCATTGAGGGTTGTGATCGCTATCGTCCCTACGGATGAAGAGGTATCTCCATTATCCAACCTTCTACTTAATTGAAGGTCGATGGATGTTGAAGCGGCCTGAACAGCTTCAAACGAAACAATCAGACCTAAAATGGCCATCGCTTTCATGTGTTTCATAGTTTGCTTATTGTTGATTAGTTTATAGGCAAGGAGGTAAGGTTGACTCCGTAATCTCTAAATACCGGATTCCGAGTCACAAGTACACTCCACTCAATCCAAAAAGGTCACAAAAAAATGAATCAAGGGCACCTCTAGATAATAATACCACTCCGTAAAACAGACGAGACGATTGATCATTGTTGAGGTATTTGGAAAAGCACTGCGTGATCCATGAGAGTTCCGGATGAATGACTCCTTTGGCTTTGTTTCTCCTTAGTCATGGTGCCCGCACCATTCCTTCGTCGCGCCTTACCAAAGAACTCATTCATCTCGGCTATCGTCCCGTCTGTTTTACTACTTGGTATAAAAAACCGGCAGGCAGGCCAAAACACACCAACCGGTTGATTGTGATTCCCCCATCAATGGCGGCCAAAACTACATGCGTCGACGCAGGATCAGCGAGATGCCAGCGAGTCCGATCAGAGCTGACGTAGAGGGCTCGGGGATAGCCGTTAATTCGACCACCATCGTGCCAGCATCAGCCCCCAGGTCATCATTGTAGTGTACCGTGAATTCATGACCTGCATTCGTTGAATTATATACAGTCCCCCATTGTCCATCTCCATCATCCCCCACTCCGCCGAAGCTAGTAATACCATTCATAATCGTCCATGTATCACCTACGGAATAGACCCCTCCCAATCTCATATCGAGAGTTGAATCCGATGCCAATTCCACTAAGACCGAGCTCCCATTCAGGGTTGAAATAATCGTTCCATTGGTTTCAAAGACCATAACACCTGTGTCTCTCACATCGAACTCATCCTGAATCGCATTGTGAGTAGATCCTTGACGCATAATAAGCATGCCATTGCGAATCTCCGTTGCTTTTCGTGCATCCAAGTAGCCGTAAACATCCACCGTTCCATAGCCTCCATTTCTTCCAATGATTAAATCTGCGCCAGCCCCTGCAATTTCCAAGGTTGTCCCACTGGCTATATTGAGAATCCCTACGCCTCCACTTCCATCGCCAACAACGATGTCAGAACCGCTTAACTTACCTGTATTGACGTTGACTATCCCTGTTGAACTGCCACCAATAATCGGCTTCCCTCCGTTCACCGCCGCTCCAATGTTTGCCGTATGACCATTATTTACGCGGGCATCATTTGAGCCATCAGGCAAGCCATTATCCCAATTACCAGCATTACTCCAATCATTGTCCATGTTGGCATTGGTAAAAAAAGTCGCCGCCTGCCCCGTGCCAAAAGACGCGATCAGCCCTAAACAAGCCATTGTATTTTTATATTTCATATTCATCATTTTATCGTTAATTTCACCAGCCGTCAAGAAGGAGTGATTGCACACATGATCGACCGATAGCGGTTCATTTGGATAGCCTCACTTTTCCTCTATCTCAGAGCAGCTCAAAATGGGTCACAAAAAATATCTAATCATCCGCCCGGACAGTCCATCTCCCACTATGGATTGATCAAGCTTCGGATTTGCACATCATCAAGCGACCCGTCAAAAATATACAGCTCATCCATCATCCCTTTGAAGTAGCGGCGTTCAGCAATATTTTTATCCTTCCGCACCCGCACTCCCATCACCAGAGGCTGGGATGACTTCGAATGAATCGTGGTGTTGATTTTTCGGTCCACCTCGATTCCAGCCGCCTGCGTTTGGACACGCTCGCCATCGACATAAGCCTGCACAAAGGCAAATTCATCATCCTGATCCAAAGCCCCTGAATAACTCAAGGCAACGTGGTGCCACCGACCGCTCTCAAGCCCGTTCGCCACGGTCACCATTCCTTTGCCGAGATTCAACAAGAGCTGAACCGTATCTCCGTATTTGGCTTTTCCGGATCGACGCACGGAAAGCGCCCATTTACCCCCGGGGAAACGATTGTCACCCCAACCCACCAAACCGTAATTGTTTTTTCCTTTGGGCAGTTCGGGCACCTTCAACCAAAATGCCATCGTCCGGGGGCGGTCGCCGTCAAACCCCTCCCAATTGGTCACAACATAACTTTCTTCTCCATCAAGGTACAGGGCTTGCCCTGATTTACCTGGAACAAGCTGAGCTCCGCCATCAGGAGAATAAAGCCGGGTTTGCAAGCCAGAAACTTCGGGGTGGGTCCCACCCACCTGCAGCACATCATCTTCCAAGGAATCAAAACTCCAGTGTAAATAAGGTAAGGTTTTTGGCAACGAATCCAAAAATTGGTCCGGGTGGCAATCCACCATCTTCATTCTACCGGTCGGCTCCAACTCCCGAGCCTGCCCAGCCTCCAGCAAGACTTCCTCGCGCTGTCCACGACGCGCAAGCGCCTTCACCTTCCCCTTGAACACATGCACCTGGTCGAGTTCCTCGCCCGGCTGAGAGCTCACACCAAACTGCGTCCCCAAGTCGACCACTTTCATCTGCGTGGTTTGCACCGTAAATCCTTTCGCATTCTCAGGCACATCGAACCAAGCAGTACCTCGATCCAGACTCAACAAACCTTCATGACGTAAAACCACATCCGCCGGAGCCATAATCACGGAGCGCACGCCGGAGGCAAACCGCAACTCCACACTACCTTGGGACAACTCCAACCGGGATCCTTCCACCAAAGTCTGCCCTTTCGGAAGCTCATCGTGGGTCGAATCATGGGTCAGGGTAAAACGGGAACCCTCGGATACCCGGAATGCAAGCTGCCCAGGCTCACGTTCCGGAGCCAAAAACAAACTCAACAACATGACGCCCATCAATACGACCGCTGCCGCCGCCAATAATGCAATCTTGACCGAGTGCCGCCTCTGCTCAACCAGAATCGTATCAACCGGCAACACCGGATCGGCGATGAGCTGCTCCGACTTAAGTGCCTGCTCCGCCAAGGTATCCGTGTGCACCAAGTCCAAGAAACGCTTCCGAAGATCCGAGCTCTGCCTCAACATCTCCTGAAGCTTTTGCTTCCCCTCATCCTCCAGTACTCCGTCCATCCACTCACTGGCCAACAGATCCATTTCATCACCCTTTTCCACCCGACACTCGTTCATTGAGTCAGCCCCTTTCCTTGTTGGCTTGATTCCACACGCATCATGATACAATCACGCAAATTTTTACGTGCCCGAAATAAAATCATTTTTAGCCGGCTCGTCGATGAGTTGAGCGCCTGGGCCAGTTCCTTGATCGAACCACCGGCACGGTATCGGGAGTCCAGAAGGCTCCGCTGCTTATCAGGGAGTTTTTGCAAGCAAATCTCCAGAGCCTCCAAGCGTTGATCTTTTTTCCAGTCATCATCCACATGAGAAGCTTCGGTCGCCAGCTGATCCACAAGGTCAGGGTCGAACACCAACTTGCTTCGCTGTTTGTCCCGATAGTTCCCCAGGATTTGGAATTGGGCTGTTTTCAGTGCCCAGGCCTTGAAATTCGATCCCATCTTGAATTGGGATGACTTCTTCCAAAGGATCAGATTCACCTCCTGTAAAATATCCTTGGCTGTAGCCAAGTCTCCTATCGACCCCCGAATAAAAGTCAGCAAAATATCCTGATGCCCCGTCAGCAGGCTGATGAAATCATCAGTCTGGGACGACTCTGGATCGATTGTCTGTAATGCGGGCATATTCAATAAATGGCGACAACACACGTCGGAATACAATAAGTCCGCGTGTTCTACTCTCCTACATTCCACAAATTAAACGATGGTCACAAGAAAAAGCGATATTTTCATATTTCACCATCCACACCCGAGGCTCCATAATCCATGACCTCCTACTATGCCTAAAATAAGCACAGCTGGATGTGCTTTCCTTTGACTTATTCAGGGGACATCAGCGTATATCATGGTGCCGCCAAGAAACACACACACCCGATCTTATAATGGACACCAAACAGATTACGAAGCTCGCTGCTGCGCTGCTCACCGCTACCGCATGCACCCTCCTTCCAGCCCAAGCGGAAACACCCCCCGTCATCCCCCAACCAGCCAAGGTCGAACACAAACAAGGCAAGTTCACCTTCTCTCCGAGCCTCAGCCTTTCTTCATCCAAGGACTGCGCCACAGATCTTCAATTTTTTGCCAAAGAACTCCGCAAGGTCACTGGATGGAAAATCCCCATCAAAAACAGCGGAAACATTCACTGCGAACTGAACCCCAAGCTCACATCCGGCTACAGCCTGAACATCACACCGGAACAAATTGTCATCCAAGCTGCCGACCACGCTTCTCTTTTCCATGGCTTCCAAACGCTGCGCCAGCTCGGCCCGGTCGATCTCTTCGGTAACCAAGCTTCCACCTCTCTGAAACAAGGATGGAGCGTCCCTTGCCTGCACATCAGCGATGCCCCCCGCTTCGCGTGGCGCGGAGTCCTCGTCGATGTCTCCCGCCATTTTCAAAGCAAAGAGGAAATGCTCAAACTGCTGGACTCCATGGCCATGGTCAAACTCAACGTCCTGCACTGGCACCTGACCGACGACCAAGGATGGCGCCCCGAGATCAAAGCCTATCCAAAACTCACGGCAAAAAGCAAACAGTTCTACTCCCAGACCGATTTAAAAGAGATTGTCGCCTACGCCAGCCAGCGCGGCATCACCATCGTCCCGGAAATCGATGTCCCCGGCCACAGTGCCGCCGTCGCCCGTGCCTACCCCGAACTCTGTGTCAAACGCTTGGATAAAGAAGGTCGCTACAACGTCTACGATGTCTCCAACCCCGATGTTTACGTCTTCCTCGATGCCGTTTTCAAGGAAATGGCAGCTATCTTCCCCGGCAGCTACATCCACCTCGGTGCCGACGAAGTAGGCAAAGGAGCGTGGAAAAAAGATCCGGGCTGCCAGGCTTACATGAAAAAACACAAGATCAAATCCCTGCACGACCTGCAGGCGGACTTCGTCCAAAAAGTCTGCCGGATCATCGAAAACCATGGTAAAAAACCCATCGCTTGGGACGAAGCCATGGAAGGTGGCGGCGATCAACAACTCGCCATCATGAGCTGGCGTGGCGTGCAACCCGGAATGGAAGCCGCCAAACGCGGCCATCAGGTCGTGCTCTGCCCGGTCTCAGCCCTCTACTACGACCGTACCCAGTCACGCAGCAAACAGCATCCGCGAGGCTACTCAAGCAATACCGTGGGCCTCAGCCAAAGCTACTTCTTCGAACCCCGTATCCCAACCCTGCCCGCGGCCGCCAAACAACGGATCATGGGAGCCCAAGGCTGTGTCTGGGGTGAAAAAATCCGCAGCGGAGATCACCTGCAACGCCAAGTCATGCTCCGTGGGGCCGCCCTTGCCGAAGCCCTCTGGTCACCACGACCAAGCCTCAACTATCAGGATTTTCTCAGCCGACTCGAAACCCATCGCAAGCGCTTGGATGCCCGTGGTATTCCGTACTGGTGGGAGCCGGAAAGCACCCCCATACAAGTATCCTCATGGCAATCGATCGTGGGCAAATCCCAGCCGCGGGTCGATGTCAGTAAGCACATCACACGCTCCGGCCTCCATGAGTTTCTCTTCCACTACCAAATCGGCAATGGCAGCTTCCACATTCTGAACGCCGAGCTCTTGGAAAATGGCAAGGTTGTGGCCCAAGACAAACACGCCTACACCGCAACCGTAGAACCACGCCGGCCCAACCAATACTACCGACTAATCCTACCAAACTTTAACCCGGACGCGCGCTACGAGCTCCGCTATCAAATCGAAGCCGTCAAAGGCGGAGCCAGCGGAACCATCATGCTTGTTCCCGCGCTGGCACCCGACGCCTACGCCCCGGACCGGGCTCCCGATAGTGGGGCCAACGTAGCCAACCAAAAACAACCCGACGAACTCTAACACAACCAAATTCTAACACTCTCAAAACCATGATCAAACACATCCTCAGCTGCGCCCTTGTCGCCAGCTTCTCAACAACCAACCTTCTCGCCGCTCCGAGCGAGAAGCCGAACATCATTCTCATCCTTGCCGACGACCTCGGCAATGGCGACCTCGGCTACAACGGCTGCAAGGACATCCGAACCCCTCAACTCGATCTACTCGCCAGTCAAAGCCTGATTCTCACGGACACCCACACCACCGCCAGCGTCTGCGCCCCCTCCCGGGCCGGACTGATGTCTGGCACCTATCAGCAGCGACACGGGTTCGAGTGCAACGGCCCCCACGGCAAGGACGGCCTGCCAGGCAGCGTCGTCACCTACGCCGAAGCAATGAAAGACGCCGGCTACGAAACGATGGGGCTCGGCAAGTGGCACCTTGGATACCAACCTGACATGCATCCGAACGCCCAGGGTTTTGACCACTTCAGTGGATTTCTCGCCGGTGGCCGCAGCTACTGGTCACAAAAGAAAACCAACAACAGCAGCATGCTGCAACGCAATGGCACACAAGTTCCGGAAGAAAAAATCGGCTACCTCACCGATTGGCTGACTGATGAGGCGATGCGCTTAATCAAAAAGCGCAACACCGAAAAACCCTTCTTCATGTACCTCTCCTACAATGCACCCCACACCCCCATGCATGCTAAGGAGGAAGATTTGAAAAAGTATGAATCCATCGAGAAAAAAAACCGCCGCACCTACGCCGCGATGGTCGATAACATGGATGCCAATATCGGCCGCCTGCTCATCTTCCTCGATGATCAAAAATTGCGCGAAAACTCAATTATCATCTTCACCAGTGACAACGGCGGAGCCACCACCAATGCATCCGATAACGGCATCTACCGCGGGATGAAAGGCAGCAAATGGGAAGGCGGACACCGCGTCCCCTGCCTCATCTCCTGGCCCAAGGCCGGAATCCATGGAGGACACCGCGTTCCCCTGCTTTCCTCCACCGTCGACTTCATGGCCACCAGCCTGGATGCCGCCGGTGAAGCACCTCAAATTGACAAACTCAAGCTCGACGGCGTCAGCCTGCTTCCCGCCCTACGTCAGGGGCCTGCAGCCAAGCCCACTGCTGCTCGGAATGCCCTCTACTTCCGTCGCTCTGCCGCGGCCGCCATCCGTGAAAACCAATGGCAACTGATCCGGGTCACGGAAGAGGACAACAGCCACCGCTACCTACTCTTCGATCTATCCAAAGATATCGGCCAGACCGTAGACCTCAGCCAGGAACAACCGGAACGCCTGCAAAAACTCGCCACCAAACTTCAAACCTGGGAACAAGACATGCAAGAACCTAAATGGCTCGAAGGAAAAATGTGGGAAAAAAACCAGCGCCTGAAACACAAGATGGACGTCATCGGCCGCGATGCCGAACGTCGACTTCCCTGACCCGGCTCCCGTTTCTCCATCAAACAGGCAAATAAAACCGCAAGCCCCGACAAAGGAGCTTGCGGTTTTTTTAATCACTTTTTTGTCACCTTATCTGCGGCGACGCATCACTAAACTCAAGCCCCCAATACCAAGCAGAACTGCTGATGAAGGCTCGGGGACACTCGTTACCGTAAAGTTATCCACCTTCGTCCACTGAGTTCCACCGGCACCATTTGAATCATCGGTAAACCAAACACCATACTGAGTCACCGTTTCCGCCCCGGAAAAAGCAGTCCCTGGCACGGCCCCGAGTCCAAGGCTTGCCGATGGATCAGCCAAGGTGAACCAGTTCGCAGCAGCCAGACTGGAGCTCGGGTCAATCGACAGGGTCGTAAATGTCGCCTCATCACCGGATGACCGTGGCGAGTATCGGTTCTCATCCGTCACATACCACACCCCACCTATCTCCAAGGCAAGTCTGGCAGTGGCATTCGCACCGGAACCTCCTGCAAAATCACGTCGAATATCAACGGATAAAACCGTGATATCCTGCAAGGCAATCGATCCCGGTTCATCAGTGTAGATGAAGGTTTCAATATGCTTGCCCGAACTATGCCATCCTTGTTTGGCTTGAAAGTAATCATTCCCTGAGTTGATCCCAAAGTCTGCATTGTTGGTATACGTATCGGCAACCGATGGCGTCCCACTGTTGTTGCCGTAATACCCTTTCCATCCGACATGTGCCAGGTTCTGGTTTGCCGTTCCCGAGTCGTTGGTAAACGTCTCAATGTACGTCGTCGATGCGTGAAGGCCGGAGGCCAAAGCCAAGGCCGCCGCTGTGCCCAATGTTAAGTTTTTCATATGCATGTTTTTTTATTCGTTTGTTCCTCCTTCGACTTTTCTCCGAAGAAAGTTACATCATCAAAACACGACCACCCGTAGACAGAAGCGAATACGATATCACGACCATGCCTATCAGAAGCATGGTTCTAGGCTCGTTCAGCAGCCAACGCCACCATCATAGGACGAATTTCCAATCTGTCGGCAGCTTGAAAAAAAGCGGTCCTACCTTGCGCTCGTCCAAGCACACGACCCCCAATCCATTGTTCCGTATCTTCTACTCTTGAAAGTAGGACAGGTTTTTCAACCTGTCGGCTGGCTTTGGAGTCATCAACCCCAGCCCCTATCAATCCCTTGGGATGCCGACAGCTTAAAAAGCTGTCCTACCTTGCGCCCACCCAAGCACACGACCCCCAATCCATTGTTCCGTATCTTCTACTCTGGGAAGTAGGACAGGTTTTTCAACCTGTCGGCTGGCTTTGGAGTCATCAACCCCAGCCCCTATCAATCCCTTCGGATGACGACAGCTTAAAAAGCGGTCCTACCTTGCGCCCACCCAAGCACACGACACCCAATCCATTGCTCTGTATCTTCTACTCTGGAAAGTAGGACAGGTTTTTCAACCTGTCGGCTGGCTTTGGAGTCATCAACCCCAACCCTATCAACTCCTTGGGATGCCGACAGCTTAAAAAGCTGTCCTACCTTGCGCCCACCCAAGCACACGACACCCAATCCATTGTTCCGTATCTCCTACTCTGGAAAGGAGGACTGGTTTTTCAACCTGTCGGCTGGCTTTGGAGTCATCAACCCCAGCCCTATCAACTCCTTGGGATGCCGACAGCTTAAAAAGCTGTCCTACCTTGTGCCCACCCAAACACTGCCTAGACAATGCATTTCAAACTATCACCCAATACCCAGACCGGGTCCACTTCTTCATGACCACTGACCGACTCACCCTCGATTTGCCTGACTAACAAATCGTAGGAACGATCCACTGTACATTCCACGGGGTGCCTGAAGTGAGCAATCGTAGGAAGGACATCGTCAAACATGGTGTCGTGCGACAAGAGAATCACGGATACATCATCCGGAATCCGCAATCCTTGCTGCATCAAGTAGGAAACCGCCATCAGGTACTGGCTGAAGTTCCCCAGAATCAAACAAGTCGGCGGCGTGTGCTGAAATGCTCTATGCAGATAATCCCCATAATCTTCCGGCCCCGTACCACTGATCGAGGGAAGATGATAATTCAACGAAAAGGAACATCCCGCTCGTTCAAAAGCCGGCTCGAGCGCCTCACCGAGAAGTTGGCGCAAAGCAGCCGGTTTGTTCCAGAGTGGCGCCGTCACTCGCTGGTGACCAGCCTGCCACGCGCAATGAAACGCGCCCATTAGCAGATGCCCATAGGAAGTGCTCATGCTTGGCACCCCCTCCACCGCGGTTCCCAGGCTCACTGCCGGCAGTGCCAACTGCGCAAGCTCACGGACATGCTCTTGCGCCAGAACATGCATGACCACCCCATCGGGGTTCAATGCGCCTACCATCTGCCGGGTAGCCTCAGCCGAGGCGGGAACCTGCAAGTAATTCAAACTGATTTTTTCCCGCTCACACCGATGGTGCAATAAATCAAAAAACACCTTCGTCATAAATGCCGGATGGTGTTCGGGGTCCTTGGTGAGAAAAAGCATCCGCTTTTGCTCTGCCTCCTTTCTTCCGAGAACCGACAACAAGACATCGCGCTTGATCTCCCTTTTTTTTCCTGGTGAGGCCGCCGTGATCACATCCAAACGTTCCATGTAGCGAAAAGCATGCTCCACCGTCACCCGGCTGACTTGATACTTTTCCCCCAGGGCCCGGATTCCAGGTAAATCAACCTGTGGGTCCCGGGCCAAATCCCGCATCAAACGATGCGCCAATTGCTGCCAACGATATTGAAAAGCCTCGGACACAAGCTCAGAATAAGACGAACCCCACAGGCGTGCAACCCTGCTTCCAACAAAAAGTGACGATCCTCCACCGATTCGATTCATTGACAAATCCCAGGCACTTTTTTCGTATCGATGTCCTCATGAAACGCACTCATCTACGCTCCCTCTGCCTTCTGGCCGCACTTACCCTGTCCCCACTTCAGGCGGACGAACGCCCCAACATCGTTTTCATTCTCGCCGATGACCTCGGCACCGGGGATCTCGGCTGCTACAACAAGGATTCCAAGATCCCGACCCCCCGACTCGATCAGTTGGCGGACGAAGGCATGCGCTTCACCGATGCCCACAGCAACTCCTCCGTCTGCACCCCGACACGTTACGGTGTGCTCACCGGCCGATACTGTTGGCGCAGCCGGCTAAAGCGGGGCGTGCTCATGGGTTACAGCCCGGCCCTGATCGAAGAAGGCCGAGAAACCGTGGCGTCATTACTTAAAAAACAAGGATACACCACTGCCTGCATCGGTAAATGGCACCTCGGCATGAATATGGCCCGATCCGTCAACAACGGAAAAAAAGGCTGGGACTACCAAGCCCCGATCCACCGTGGCCCCAATGCTGTAGGCTTCGATTATTTCCTCGGTATTGCCGCCTCGCTGGACATGCCCCCCTACACCCTGATTGAAAACGATCGCTTTGTCTCCGCGGCATCCGAATCCACCAAGGCATCAAGCTACCCGAATTACTGGCGTGGCGGAGCTATCGCCAAAGACTTCAAACATGAGGATTACCTACCACTCGTCGGCAAACAGGCTTCGGCCTTCATCAGCAAACAATCCGCTGACAAGCCGTTTTTCCTCTATCTGCCACTGCCTGCGCCACACAAACCCGTCGTGCCAACCAAGGCCTTCCAAGGCAAAACCAAAGCCACCGAATATGGTGACTTTGTCCACCAAATGGATCACGTCATCGGCCAGGTCGTGGATGCACTGAAATCAAAAAAACTATTCGCTAACACCCTGCTGATTGTGACGAGTGACAACGCCTCCTTTGCCGCCAATGAAAAATACGGTGTGCTGCAAACTGGCCACTCCCCAAACCACATTTATCGAGGGCAAAAAACCGACATCTACGAAGGAGGGCATCGGGTCCCATGGATCGCCACCTGGCCGGCTAAGGTCAAAGCAGGCAGCACCACCGATCAAGTTGTATGCACCACTGATCTGCTCGCCACCTGTGCCGAGATCACCTCAAGCTCCGTTGCAGAAAATGCCGGTGAAGACAGCTACAGCCTACTCCCCATTCTCATCGGCAAACAGGGTAAGGAGCCCCTGCGCGAAGCCACTATCCATCACTCCTCATCCGGCATGTTTGCCATTCGCAAAGGGAAATGGAAACTCATCGTCGGTCGTGGCTCCGGCGGCCGAACCCAAATTGACAAGGCCATCAAAGATAAGATCCAGCTTTACGACATGGAGAAAGACATTCGTGAAACATCCAACGTTTATCAAGACTTCCCGGAAGTGGTCAAAGAGTTGAGCTCCCTGCTCGATGATTACCGGACAAGTGGCAGAAGTGTCCCGCAATAGCCTCCGCCAGACACCCGCTGCTCACTCGCCGCCCCCCCACCACCGGCTCCAGCCATGCCCCAAAGACATACTCCTTTCCACTATGAAGAAAAAATCCAAACCGTTGGTATCGCGGCATCTCATACTGGTATCGTTGATCGCAGGCTCTGCCATGGTCCTACCCGAAACGTCGGCAGAACAGGCAACACAAGCAGACAACGTCAACCTGGTCCCCACCCAAGCAGCGACAGCTGCAAACTACTGGTGCACCTGGTATGCCCAGAACTACTGGATCCAGCGAGGTGGAGAAATCACCAACTTCAGTGGTATCACCAATGCCAATGCCCGCGAAGAACTCAACGAACACACGCTGTATAACAAAAAAGACGGCTGGGCATCCACGTACCTCCCCAGGGGGCGAAGCGATTACTTTTTTCTCATCGATCACGGCTGGCAGGATAAAGAAAAAAGTCACCTGCTCCCCGGAGCCACTCCGTTTTTCTCCCTGCAGCTCGACAAAGCCGACTTCCCACGCTACGCAGCACACTCCCACGCCGAAAGCCTACGAAAATTCAACGAAGACATTCAAACCCTCGGCTGGCGGGGACTCGGACTCTGGACCCGGGGAAATATCAGTAAAGATGCCGCCGAACGGATGGTCAACTGGTCCAAACACGCCGGTATCGAATACTGGAAAATCGACGGTGGTGGCACCCAGCATTTTTATAGTTATGCTCTCAAGCAGAAGCTCTACCCCGAACTGATCCTCGAATACATCTGTGGTGCCAACGGCCCACTCAATCCACAGTGGAAAGACGCTACGCGCAATAGCTATCCGTCGGTCTATGCACCGGGCGGAGCCAAAAATAAAATAGCTCTCAAAATCATCCAAAACTGCGATGTGTTCAGAACCTACGATGTGGCTCCCATCCTCGTCTCCACCTCGACCATGCGCCGCATCCATGACATCCTTCGCCAAACCCAGGGGAACCCATCCTACATCGCCCAACTCAATATCCAGGACGACACCCAGGTGGCCGCCGGCATGGGCTGCCTGGTCGCCGTGAAACGCCACCCGAATTACATGGAACGCACACTGGATGGCAAAGACTTTCACCACCAGATCTCCGGCAAACGCCTGATCCAGAAACGCATGAACGAAGTCGAGCGCTTTGGCCGATGGCAACGTATTGCCCCGGCATTCCCTGCCGGTATCGGCAGCTACCTCGCCTCGGAAGAAGAACTGATCGATTCCTACCCCCATACCAAGCAGCACACTTGGTTCAAACCGGTCTATGGCCAGATGGTTTATCAAAGTGCCCCCGCTATCATGGCCCGCAACATGCCACTGCCAAAAGTCGAAGCGTCCGCTGATGCTCCTTATGTCATGGCCAGCACCTACCCTAACGGCCCCCTCTGCGTCGCCACCGAAGGTCGCGTCAAACCGGACGATCAATGGTATCATCCACGTGCCAAAGTCACCGTCCAAGTGAAGGATGCCCATCAGCCAATCGGTGTTTTCGGACACTACCAACAACTCGTCTTGGAGTTTGACGGCCCACTCGATGGCATCCGTCACATCTGGGCCCAGGACCTGCTGACGGAAAAAGCCGAAGACATCCGGGACCAGGTCAACATTACAGGTCACTCATTGATCATCCCGGGAAAGCTGATCGACCGCCTGGGGACATCCGCCGGCGACCCCGGAGACATTTCCGTCCCGGGACTCGTCATCCGCTTGGAAGGAGATAAACTCCCCATCGCAGGAAGCGACTACACACCAGCTGCCGCCCGCCCCTCCCGTGAGCGGGCCATTGACCGCGACCGTAGTCCGGATACAACATCAAAGGCGTCCGCCAAGCCCTCCGCAAAACTTCCCGGTTTCCACGGGAACGCAAACATCCAACAATCGGACATGGGCTACCTTGTCAGTCCGGGCACTAGCCAACCGGCAGGAAGCCCGGGCATCATCCTCAAAGAGCTGCCCAAAAAAATCTCCAGCGGGAAAACAAGCATCCAATGGAAGATGAAAGCCGCGGATCCAAATGCGGCTACAAGAAATGGCTTTCTGGTTCTGAGCAGCGGCAAGGATGCGATGAATGCCGTCTTCGCCGGATCATGGATTGGCTCGCGCCAACTCAGCGTCTTCGAACAATCCGCCCGATGGGGTGAGGGGCTCAAAAAACCACTCAAACAAGGCGCCATCAAAGAACTCGATTGCAAAGCGGTGCTCGATATGGACGCCCGCACCCTGATCCTCACAATCAACGGCAAGACCATCACACAAAGCTTTTCCGAGGCCATCACCACCGTCGACTACATCGGCTTTGCAGTCAAAGATGCCAAAACCGAGTTCAGCGAACCCCGTATCCGCTAGACAGAAGCCAACCAACATCTGCGAACCAAACATGGTCGATCACACCCCTCCCCTCCTTTCCATCGATCAAATTCATTATTGAAATACCCAATCC
This sequence comes from Oceaniferula marina, assembly GCF_013391475.1. Lineage (NCBI taxonomy): Bacteria > Pseudomonadati > Verrucomicrobiota > Verrucomicrobiia > Verrucomicrobiales > Verrucomicrobiaceae > Oceaniferula > Oceaniferula marina. The sequence goes on from NZ_JACBAZ010000003.1 coordinate 373,910, forward strand.
AACGAAGTAATATCTGTCCTCGTTCACGCAACGATCTCTTTCTCTACCCCACCTAGGCAACTTTCACACCATCGAACATCCCCCCATTCGTCCAACATCCACTTATGAAAGCTTACTCACTTTTCACCCATCTTGTCCTCCCTCTCGGCCTTACAAGTCTGGCCTCTGCCACGACCATTGCCAGTTGGGATTTTACTTCTGCCACGAATCCTCAAAACGACACCTCTGGAAATGGCTACAACCTCAGTGTCGGGGCGGGTGTTAGCTTCAATACCACCACCGGGGCCGATTTCAATGGCACCAATAACGGGGAATTGAGTATAGCCTACAATGCGGCCCTCGAGCCAGGCTCGATCTCCGCCGGCGAAACATGGACCATCTCGCTGACCGGGGTGCAGTCCGACATGACCTCTGGTTATGGTGCCGTCTACAGCAGCAGGGACAATAACGGAGCCACCGGCACAGGTGCCATTATTTACCGCAACGGAGTCAATGGAAACTGGGAATTCTGGACTGGCACATCAAGCAACGCTTGGAACGTCATCAACAGTGGCGTCAGTGTCAGCACGAGTGCCACTTATGACCTGACCGCTTCCTGGGACGGAACCACCATGACCTTTACCGTTGACGACGGAAACAGTGAAGTCACCAACACCCTCAGCCCTGGAAATGTCGTCTTTAACAGCGGTAACAATGGGACAGGCTTTGGCAATGGTGGTGACACCTCAAGTGAGTTTTTCTTCGACGGTCGGATTCAAAGCGCCACGATCACGGTTGTCCCCGAGCCCTCGTCTCTCACCCTGATCGGTCTTGGGTCACTCGCCCTCATCCTGCGCCGCCGCAAGTAGGTGGCAAATGGTATCAGCGTTCGAACCGAAGATCATTGGTCCGAACGCTCATTTGGGCACCGCTTTTATGCGTGCTATTCCCCGGCACGGATTTTCACCTCACCGTGAGAATCCGTTCCGCCATTGCCTTTGATTCTAGCACGGACTGTGTATTTCGCCCCTTGCTTGAACTCCGGCAATTTGAGCTTGTAAACAATCCCTTTTAACTGACCACCGCTGAAGGCTTCGTGTTTGTCTTTTGCCACGGGCTTTCCGTCTTCCAATAAGCTCACCTCACTGATATCCAGAGCGTGGGTTCCTTTTTGATAAAGGAAAACCACCTCATACTGGCCAGCGGCTGTGATTTTACCCTCCGTGGAGAACTCAAGCTCCTTCCAATCCGCAGGTGTTTTGGCTGGATTCCAGCCGTCCACCTTGACGTGGTTGAAAAAATCCTGGGCACTCAACTTCGCCACCTGGTCCTTGGCATAACCAATCCCCTGGATGTCCCAGCGCTTGAGCTGCCCGTCCATCGTCTGCTTAAAGGCATCGAAATCTTTATTCTCCAGCTGCGTCCATCCGACTTCCGCATAGGCTGCAAGGCGAGGGTAGATCTGAAATTCCATCCGTTCGACGGTCGGGATCCACTCACCCCACATTTGGCAGCCCAGACCGATGATGCGCTTCTCCTCCTCTGGGCTTAGACCGTTTAGGATCGGGTTAAAGCCATAGGCTTTTCCTAGTGAAATACTGCCATATCCGTAGTCGAGGTAGGTGTAGGAATGGAGAGAGTTCACAATCGTATGCCCGTCCACGACGGCACGTTTGGCTAGCTTCGGGCTGCCCTTCCAGAAATGCACCACCGTGTCCTTGTCGAGTTTGGCGGCCTTGGCGGTCTGGCCTCCTTTCAGGAAGCCGTGTAAATCATCGCCGAGGATTTCATTCCAGCCCATGATGTTGCGTCCTTTTTTCTGCACAATATCCGCCATGCGGTTGGTGAAATAAAGCTGCACATCCGCCATGGTTTTAAGCTTTTCACGCTTCATCAACTCTTTGATCGCCTTACTGGACTGCCACTGCTCAAACTTCACTTCGTCTCCACCAATGTGAACGATCCGGGAAGGAAACAACTCAATCACCTCATCCAAGACATCGCTGAGGAAGGTATACACAAACTCAGACGATGGATCATAGACATCCAGCGCCTTGCCAAACACGGTCATCACCTCAATCGGCTTTTTGTTGGTGCCCAGCTCCGGGTAGGACGCAATGGCCGCACAGGCGTGCCCCGGCATCCCGATCTCAGGAACCACCGTGATATGGCGTGCCTTGGCATAGGCCACGATATCTTTGATCTGCTCCTGAGTGTAAAACCCCTCGTGAGGCTCCCCCGAACGCTTTGAACTTCCCCAGCCACCCGTCTGGGTGTCGGTCCGCTTGCTGCCAATCGTCGTCAGCTTCGGGTATTTTTTGATCTCGATCCGCCACCCCTGGTCATCGGTCAGATGCCAATGAAACACGTTCATTTTTAGGGCCGCCATCTGGTCGAGCAGCTTTTTGACTTCTTTCTCACCCTTGAAATGGCGCGCTTCGTCGAGCATAAACGCACGCCAGGCAAAGCGTGGCTGGTCCTGAACCTGCACGCAGGGAAGCGACCAGTCAGCTTCCACTTTGTTCCGGGAAACAATTTCGTCCGGAAGCAATTGCAACAGCGATTGCACACCGTAATAGACTCCGGCTGGAGTCGACGATTTGATCAGAGCACCTTTGGAAACCACCTGCAAGCTGTAGCCTTCCGGCCCCAGGGATTTCAACGACGGATCCAGAGCCAGCATGACCTGGGGCTTGTCCGTTCTGTTTTGTTGAATCGACAACTTCATCCCAGTGGCAGGAGCAAGCGCATCGCGTAGAGCCTTCGCCTCATTCTCCAATGCCGCCGGAGCCACAATCAGCGTATCCGCCGTCAGTGTAAAGGTTCCCTGCTTCAACTCCGTAGAGCTTGGCTTCGGAAGAATCAAATTCGGTTTTGTCTCCGCTGAAACCACCGGCAGGGATAAACAAGTCATCAGTAAAACAAGGCGTTGCATCATGTCACCCTATTACAGCCGAAACGAAAGAAAAGTAACAGAACGATGAAAATAAACCTACCGATGATAAAAATCACCTCAGCTGCTCACTCCCCTCAAATGGATGATCTCACGGAAGCACAATCGACAATCCCCCAAAGGAAAGCACTGCTCCCACACGCATTTCGGCTGGAGGCTCATCCACCGCCACGTGCTCAGACAACCATTGGATCTGACTAGGCCAAAGGGGACCATCATACAAGGCCACATCATCCAGACTACAGTGCATGGCGTGCCTGGCATTACCGAAGCGCGATGCCAGTTGCATACAGCTGATCTTACCCTCTCCGGTATAAGCAGCTTTGCCTTGAAACGCACCATCGATAAAAAGGCTGATAAACTCTCCGTCACTCACCACCCCCAGATGATGCCACTGACCATCGTTAATCGTTTTGGACCCAACGACATCATCGCTCTCAACGCCTCCAAGCCCCCCAAAATTAACCAAGCTCACCGAGGCTTCATGATTTTTCATCAATAAAAACAATTTCCCATTGCCGCTTCCCAACGAAATAAAGTCTTTATCGAAACTCTGGTCGTTCACATCCGTCCGAACATGCAAGGACAAGGAAAAGCCAGATACATCCAAGCCGGCATTACCCAAGCGATGGGTCCAATACCCCGCAGACGCGGGAGGAAACATAGCCGCCCCCGCAAATTTGCCAGTGGTCACGGGCTCGGCCCCACGATAACTCGCCCAAGGAACCTCCGCGCTTCCACCATTCCGTAATACCTTCTGTGCGTCATCCATGGTGTAGTGCAAGACCATCGCCGCCTGAACAGACCCCGCGAACAACATAAAAAGCAGGTAACGACAAACAAAGTAGACACGAGCAATCACCAACATAACAACTGAAGATATACCATTGAGAGCCGCTTGCACATATCAAATTTCAAAAGATCTCCGATGCAAAAACCGGCCGCAGGGAGAATCAAACATATCCTCTTACACCAAGTAGTAAAACAGACGGGACGATAGCCGAGATGAATGAGTTCTTTGGTAAGGCGCGACGAAGGAATGGTGCGGGCACCATGACTAAGGAGAAACAAAGCCAAAGGAGTCATTCATCCGGAACTCTCATGGATCACGCAGTGCTTTTCCACATACCTCAACAACGATCAATCGTCTCGTCTGTTTTGCGGAGTGGTATTACGCGTTGTTACCCATAGACCGCGTAAGAAAAACGGGGATTTGCCTATTCCTGTGTAACTCTTCAGACTAAAAGAAATGCAGACAACCACTATCCGAACGTGAAACATTCCATCACTCTCAGAACCATCCTCGTTCTCATCACCATGCAGCTTCCCCTGCATGCCCAACAAGACACGGACACGCAATCGTTCAACAAAAACTGGCAATTCCGTATTGATGCCTCCAAGGCTTGGCAATCGGTCACCCTGCCCCACACCGCCAAACTTGAGCCCTACATTTCCAATAACATGTGGATGGGCGAATGTACTTATCAAAAAGACATCCCCTACGAGCCATCCTGGAAAAACAAAAAAGTCTTCCTCGAGTTCGAAGGAGCGATGGGCATTGCCAAGGTTTCGCTGAATGGCAAACTTCTCACCACCCATTACGGCGGCTACATGGGTTTCCAAATCGACCTCACTGATCACCTTGTGGAAGGCCGCAACCGACTCGAGGTCGCTCTCGATAACCGAGAAAACAGCAACTACCCACCCGGCAAGGAATACCGCCGGCTCGACTTCAGCTGGTTCAGCGGTCTCTACCGCAACGTCAAACTGAATGTTACGGACAAACTCCACATCAGCCATGCCATCGCTGCCAATCAACAAGGTGGTGGCGGCATCTTTGTTACCTATCCGAAGGTCTCCAAACAAGCCGCCAGCGTGCAAATCAAAACCCACGTCGCCAATGATCACAACAACCCACAAAATTTCTATCTCGATCACTCCCTCTGGCAAAACGACCAACGCATCACCGGAACCAAACTCACTCCGACCACCCTCAATGCCGGCGACAACCGACACATCACCCAAACGATCGAACTCAAAAATCCACAGCTCTGGAGCCCTGCTTCGCCTCACCTCTACACGCTAAAAACCCGACTCATCGGCCCCGGTAAAAAAATCATTTCCGAATCTTCCCAACGCATTGGCATCCGCCACATCAGCTATTCCGCCGACGGCTTTTTGATCAATGGCCGCAAACTCTATCAGCGCGGCACCAATCGACACCAGGAATTTCCCTACCTCGGCTACGCCGCCTCGGACGAAGCCCAGTATCGCGATGCCGTAAAAATCAAAGAAGCCGGATTCGACATCGTCCGCCTCTCCCACTATCCGCAATCCCCGGCCTTCATGCGGGCCTGCGACGAACTCGGCCTGATGGTGATCAACTGCATCACCGGCTGGCAGTTTTTCAAGGACGGTGAATTTGCCCAACGCTCGCTGCAAGAAGCCCGCGAAATGATCCGCCGCGACCGCAACCACCCCTGTGTTGTGCTCTGGGAAACCAGCCTGAACGAAAGCGGTATGCCCGCCTGGTTCCTGAAACAACAACACGAAATTGTCGATCAGGAGTACCCCGGCGACCAGAGCTTCAGCGGAGCCTGGAAGGATGGTCCGCACGATGTTTTCCTACCTGCACGCCAACACGGGAAAGGACCCAAATTCTGGGACGACTGGCAACACGGCAACAAACCCGCCTTCACCGCTGAATACGGCGACTGGGAATACTACGCCCAAGCGGCAGCCAACTTCAACCAGGACGGAGCCAAAGAACTGAAAAAAGAGGAAAGCACCAGCCGCCAACTCCGCAAACACGGCGAAAAACGCCTGCTGCAGATGGCCCTCAACTACCAAGAGTCCCACAACCAGAACCTGCGCGGAAAATCCATCATCGGCGATGCCAACTGGCTGATGTTCGACTACAACCGCGGCTACGCCAACGACCACTGCAGCTCGGGCGTCATGGACCTCATGCGGCTACCCAAATTTGCCTATTTTTTCTACCGCAGCCAACGTCCGCCCAGTGAGTCCTCCGATCACTATTCCTCCGGCCCCATGGTCTTCCCCGCTACCTACTGGAATGAGTCATCCAGCCCGCAGGTGCGCGTGTTCTCAAACTGCGAAACCGTTACGGCCTACCTCAACGGTAAAAAAATGGCGACTCAGACTCCGGATCAAAATCGCTTTTCCACCCACCTTTCCCATCCTCCATTCACCTTCGATTTCAAATCCTTCACCCCCGGCAAGCTGAAATTTATCGGATCAATCAAAGGCAAACCCGTCGCCGAACACACCGTCAGCACCCCGGGTAAAGCGGCAGCACTCAGACTCCACGCCGACAACAGTGGCCACCCCTTGCGACCCAACGACAACGACTTCCTTTTTGTCTACGCCTCCGTCGTCGATGCCCAGGGAACGGTCATCCCCGGCGCGACTCCCCTCCTCAGCTTCAGCAGCGAGGGTGGGCAGATCATCGGCCCAAATGAGATCCACGCAGAGGCCGGCATCAACGGCATCCTGCTGCGCAGCCACCAGCATGCCAAAGAAATCACGGTAAAAGTCAGCAGCCCCGGCCTGAAACCCAGCGAACTCCGCATTCAAACCAAGCTGGCTGATTGATGAATCACCATTGACTTAAGCTGAGCACTTGGAACTTCAAACGCCTAGAATTCCGCAACTGCGGATTCTAGAACCGTCACAGCGCTTGCTACTGCCAGCAGGCTCTGTATATATGAACTCAACATAGCAATCGATATGACTCCACGCATTCTGTCCATGCCGCCGCTTGCCTCTCTGGTTCAGCCTCTTCAGTCCCTTTTGTTCATCTTGACCATGTCAACAGGCTTTGCCATCAGCGAAACCGACCTCCTGCAATCCACGCAGACCTACGGCGCAGCCAAACGCAATCTGTCCACCAGCGGCAAGGCCCTCAGCGTGGCAGGTAAAACCTACCCGCAAGGCATCGGTGTGCACGCCGTCTCCGAAGTCCCGGTAAGTGTCGAGCCCACGGCAAAGCGGTTCCAAGGACTGGTGGGTATGGATGACACCTCAGTACGAGAAGCCAAAGGAGAGGCCCAATTTCGGATTCTCTCCGGCAGCGCCATCCTCTGGACCTCACCCATCATGAAAACCGGCAGTCCAGCGGTCCCCTTCGACATCCAGGTTCCCCCGGGTGCCCGAAAACTTTACCTCCAGGTCGACGACCTCGGCAACAATGCCTACGACCACGCCAATTGGATCGACCTACGCTGGGGTAAGGAGGCGCAGGCATCCGACGTGAAGGCCACGGCAAAAACCAAGCCCCAAACCCTGAACGGAAAAGACTTCGGCATCACGCCGGATGTCACCACCGACCAATCAGCCGCCTTCCGCAAAGCGCTCGACGCCCTGCGTGCCGCACCCGGGTCCACCCTGACACTGGCCAAGGGAACCTACCATTTCCACCACACGGGTGCCCTGAAGCGCCACTTCCATGCCTCCAACCACGACCAACCGATCTGGCAACCGGTTTCGCTACCGCTGGTCGACCTAACCAAGACCACCATCGACGCCAACGGTTCCCTGTTCCTTTTCCACGGCCAGGTCCAGCCGATGCTCATCCAAGACACCCGGGAGCTCACCATCAAAAACCTGGCACTCGACTACGTCCACCCCCCCGATTCTCAAAGTACCATCACCAAAGTGACCCCCGAGTTCTACGAAATGAGCATCGATCAACAACAATACCCCCACAAGGTGGAAAACGGTTGGATCACTTTCACCGGGGAGGGTTGGGAAAAACCCGATGGCACCCACGGCATTGTCTTCGACGGCAAAACCAAAGAAATCGTCGCCGGCACCAGCGACTACGGCTACCGCGGCAAACTCACCCTTGTCTCACCCGGACACTACCGGGTGGAAAAAAACATCCAGAAAGACGGTATCAAAGCAGGCGACACCATCACCATGCGCCACGGCTGGGACCGCCCCCACCCGGGGTGCGTGCTCTACCGCGCCGTCGATACCCAGCTAGTGAATTTCTCCATCCACAGTTCCCACGGCATGGCGCTCGTCGCCCAACGCAGTGAAAACATCCACCTCAAAGGCGGCGGCGTCTTCCCCCGCCCCGGCACCGGAAGAAACTTCTCCGCAGGTGCTGATGCCACTCATTTTTCTAACTGCAAAGGGAAAATCATCACGGAAAACTGCCTCTACGAAGGGATGATGGATGATGCCATCAACGTGCACGCCACCTGTCTGCGCATCGAGAAAAAGATCAACAAGCACACCATCCGCTGCCGATACGTGCACGGCCAGGCCTATGGATTCGAAACCTTCCTCCCGGGAGAGACCCTCAGGTTTATCCAGGCCAAATGGCTGACGCCACGCAACCCCTGCAAAGTCAAGTCAGTGGCCTGGATCGATAATAAGAACCTCCTACTCACCCTGGACACCCCGATCCCCGATGACCTTGGCAAAGGGGACGCCGTCGAAAATGCCGACTGGTTTCCCAGTGTGCATTTTAAAAACAACATCGTCCGCAACAACCGTGCGCGGGGGAGCCTGTTCACCACCCCCCACCCGGTGGTCATCGAAAACAACACCTTCGAAACCATAGCCGGATCAGCAATTCTGTTAGCTGGCGACGCCAACGGTTGGTATGAAAGCGGTGCCTGCCACGATGTTCTGATCCGCAACAACATCTTCAAAAACAACCTCACCTCACGCTTCCAATTCACTGAAGCCATCATCTCGATCTTTCCGGAAGTCCCCGACCTCAAAACCCAGACCGAATTCTATCACCGCAAGGTCAGGATCGAAAATAACCGTTTCGAAACCTTTGATGTCCCCTTGTTGTTCGCCATTTCCACCAAAGGAATCCAATTCAACAACAACAGCATCCGCTACAACAGCCAATACCCCGCTTGGAACCGTGCTCCGTTCATCTTCCGCCGCTGCGCCGATATCCAAATCTCCAACAACAAGGTCAAGAATGCCCCTCGCCCATGGGACAAGGCATCATCCCTCAAACTTCAACTGACCCCGGAAAAGGAAATCCAGTGGAGATAAAGTAGGCGCTGCCAAGAGAAACTGTTCCATTCCGGCCTCGAATGGCATAGACATCCCGTCATCCATGCAGACACTTAAAAGTGTGCATGGAACCTTTTTGGAATTCAAGATCGCATGAAATCTTACGCAAGGCGATTACAAGGCGACAATCCTGAAAAACAATTTGGGAACTGCAATCGTTTGATTGAATGTCTGGGTAGCGCCATTGCCAGCAACCGGGCTGCCTACATCTTGCCAACTATTAGATTCCAAAGTGGTCGAGCTCTGAAGCTGATAATTCACACCTAACTGGCTGCGGAAAGAAATCGAAAGTGAATTGCCTGAGACACTGGTGATCGTTGCCACCTCGGACACTTGAGGAATGGCAGGGGTAAATTTGAAGGCGTTGAGCTTAAAGCCTTTACTGTCTGAATGAATCGACGTTGCATAAACAAAGCCTGGGGCACGTGCCAATTCTAGGGAAAACTCTAAAGTTCCGCCCTCTTCCACTCCCGAAAAGGTCTTCACCAACGATTCCGTGGCAACTCCTGCGCCATCCACCGTCACAGATTTGAGAACGCTACCTGTTGCGTAAACCAAATGATTTTTACGCACGGCTACCACACTGGGGTAATCATTACTCGCCAACCAGCCCGATGTCCACAAAGGAGTCGTAGGAGATGTTCCGTCGTCGTTGGCACGCAGCCAAAAAATCTGGTTTTGGGAAGGTCCACCGCCTCCATCGCTACGGTTGACCACGATAGCGATGCTGCCATCACTTCCTGAGTTCATTGTCGTGCTGAAAATTTGTTTTCCGGCTTCTGTTTCATCATAGGAATACGACCATGACGGCTGAAGCGTTTGGGCACCAATCGATGAAACCATGGCGGCAAAAACCATGAGGAAGACATTGCAAAACGACGTTTTCATAACACGAAATAAACTTGGGGGTTGCGGGAGGTCCAATGACCTAAAAGGAATAACTGACTTGGAAATAGAATTCACCATCTCCCGATTCGACAGAGTCGTCGGAGTGGGTGATGTCGCGCAATGCCACACCATAACCGAGTGCCATGCGTAAATCTTCATTGACTACAGCATCAAGCCCCAGACCAATCGACCACAATGTGTCATCTTGTTCAAAGGATAAAGCATCCTCGTTTTTAACCGTGGCAAAATCGGAAAAGACGGAAGTAGAAAACTTCACAGGCACGCTACCCATCGAAACTTCATCGAAGTGGTATTTGTAATCCGCTTTGACCAAGAAGGAGCTATCACCGGAAGCAGCACCGAGCGGATATCCACGAACAGTATGGTAACCCCCTGCCACATTCAAAAAGGAGGGAGGGAGGCGTGAGCCAAAACTTGTCGTCAATGAAGAGGCTGCCTGTAACTCATGTTTTCTGCCGTCTTCCTCGGTTAACCACTCATCAAGGTAGAGACGGTAGTTGGCATAGAGGGCACCAATGACAAACGAGTCATCAGCAAACAAGCGACCTTGGCGCGACAACTCCAACCCGGAGTCGGTTCCCGCCAGACTTGGGAGGTTGCATTCAAGCCGGGCACCCGTCACAAACGAGCTTTTATACGTTGTTTTTGAATAGCGAACCCCGACAGAGGGCAGCAGGTAGCCGGTTGTTGCTTTGGGAATTCCAATACTGGTTTGATCCTGGGTGGCACTCAAATAACGCAATCCAAGAATCGCATCGAGATATGCCCCTTGGTCGTTCCAGAATGTTTTTTCCCAAGTCACACCTAAGGAATAACTATGACCTTCATAGTCCAACCCGAACGGGGTCGACAAACCGATATCTTCCGCGGTGTAATTACTGTAGTAGGCATTAAATCCAAGTCGACTGCTTGCCACCTCATCCAATGGCATCATGTAGTCGGCTCCGACGTAGCCGCTATTGCCTTTAAATGAAGAAAGCAGTTTAAAGTTCAATCTATCATCCGTGGTAAATGTGTTCCACCGGCTATAATCAATCGTTCCCCGCTCGCTACCGGTGCGCTCGGATCCAAAGTTATCAATTCCGAGGGTGGCCACTTGCTCATCGAGCTGTTTCACCCGGTATTCGAGAACCAGTTCGCCATCTTCGGGAACCAGAACCGGACGCACCTGCTGTCGGCTGAAGCGATTCATCATCCCCACAGTGCCATCAAGCTCTTTAGCGGAAATGGTGTCTCCTTTACCAATAGGGGCTGCCGTGCTGATACGTGTCCGTTTGGCCTCGGATACCTCTTGGTTCTCCTCAGTCCCAACAATTCGGACACTGGAAATTTTGCCTTCCACAATTTTAATCTCAAGCGGCTTGCCTGCGAGCATTGCTTTATAGCCCGACGTTGTTACCACCGCTCGGGTAGCCAGAATACCACGCTCTTGGTAAACCTCACTGATGGCCTTCAAGATAGTTGATATCGCTTCCGGGGAAAGCTTCTGAGCATCAATTTGGTGCAGCTGATAAGATCGGCCACCGGCGGCTGGCACCAGACCTTTTTCTCCCTCTTTAAGTGATACAGTGACAGCAGAGAGGGTTTGGTTATCGACGGCAGAATTACCGGAAAACTTAATCGGGCCTGCACTCGCGGTTAAGCTGGTCAACAAGACACAGCCTAATGCGCTTGTGATGGATTTGGATTGTGGGATCATGCGTTGAAATTGGTAAAGGTTGGAGGAGAGGGATGATGCCGTTATTGGACGCTATTGATGAGTTTCTCAGCCAACCCGAGAGTTTGCAGGTGGAGCGGAACCCCATCCAACGACTTCAATACGGCTTGTTGTTTGCTCTTGCTTAACTTGCTCCATGAGGGAAGAGCAATCAGGCGCAAGCCCACACTCTGGGAAATAGCATAGGAATTAGAAAACGGGCTATTCGGGTCATATCCGATGTTTTCCTGAATCCAAATTTCCATCAACCCCTCCTGGCTCAGGGCAGGTAAACTAGGGTATGGATCAATGGTGAAATCACCGGGAATAACAGTGACGGTGTAATTGTTCAGATCAAAACCATTGGAACCCAGCGCGGATGCGGCATCGGCATCGAGCTCGGCCGGATAAAAACCATGAGCAGCTGCCAGGTCTTCGGCAACGCCAGTCACACTGAAGATATCGAGGGAATCCACGGTTTCACCATTCGGTAATATATTTCCTCCACCCACAAGGTCAGTGGTGACAAAGGCTGTTGGGTCAATCTTATAGGAGGCCCCTGCATACCGTTGATCGCTATTGATGGCGAGTTCGATGGCGCGACGGTTAATCACGTAATCACCACTCTGATAGGAAATGGCATAGTTGCTTGCCTTAAAGCCATTGGTGCCGGTTTGTCCGACAGGAGTTAATGCATCTGTATACGTGCCCACAGCAGCTGTGGTACTGCCAGGCAATGTTGTCATTGCAAAATCGATGGCCGTCACACTTTCTCCATTGGGAAGATTGGCTGAGTTACTCAGCGGATCAAATAATTCAAAGGAGGAGGAATCCAACGATTCGCTCTGACCATAAATTTTTGACTGTTCGGTGGCAGTGATCGTAATGGCACGTGCGGCAATGGTGTAGTCACCATTCACACGGGTGATATTGTAGTTAGCCTCATCAAAGCCCATCGAACTGGCAAGAATCGTGGTAGGCGCCAAATCATCAACATAGACGCCGACATCCGCACTGGTATCGCCCGCCACAGCACTGGTGATCGCCACGGCATCAATGGTCTCACCATTCGGAAGCGTGGAACCATTGGTCATATCTGTCACGGTGAAGGCGCTGGTGCCAGGTGAAACATTTTCACCGTAAATTTTCCCCTGAGGAAGCGCAGTCAGAGTGATGCCACGTTTGTTCACCACTAGATCACCTGTGACGTAATTAATATCATAGTTGCTTTCGAGGAAGCCGTCTCCGGTTCCTGCGGTGCCGGTGACGGGACCGGAAATCACAATTTCATCGGTATAGGTCGCAGCATCAGCCGTGGTGGAAGCATCCACACCGCTTGCCGAGCTAATGGTCACGGTCGTAATCACCTCACCATTGGGAAGCATGGTGCCTCCGGTTTTATCCAGAGTGGTAAAGGCGGTGTTATCAAGTGTGAGGGTATCACCATAGATTTTTTCCTGCTGGCTGGCAGTCAACGTAATCGCACGCGGGTCAATCGTGAAGTCGGCAGCTCCATAGCTAAAGGTGTAGTTTTCCTGATTGAAGCCATTGGATCCGGCAAGCGTTGGGTTACCTGTGCTGGTTGGGGTGACGGTGATATTGTCGATGTAAGTGGCGGCGTCCGCATCGGTGGAAGCATCAACGCCCCCTGCACTGACCAGAGTGACGGTATCGATTGTCTCTCCATTGGGAAGGGCTCCTCCATCACGGTCGATGACGGTGAAGGCGGTGTCACCTAGATCGTGCACATCCCCGTAGTCCTTGCGTTGCGCCGTGGCATTGATCGTAGCCGCACGGCGGTTGATGACAAAGTCACCCAGATTGGTGAAATCGAAGGTGTAGTTGCTGGCTTTAAAGCCACTACCCCCGGTTCCAAAACTGGTGATCTGCAAGTCATCGGGATAGACAAGCGCATTACTGGTGGTCGAGGCGTCATGCCCGCCACGGCTGATGATATTCACCGTATCGACCGTCTCACCATTTGGAAGGATGGCGCCTCCGTCTTTATCCAAGACCGTGAATGCTGTGTTGTCATTTCTCAGGGTGTAAACATCGCCATACGTTTTTTCTTGTTGTGATGGGGTGACGGTAATCGGGCGGGGGTTAATGAGAAGGTCACCCGAAGTGAAAGTAATATCGTAGTTACTTTCGAGGAAGCCGTCCCCGGTTCCAGGCGTGCCTGTCACCGGACTGGCAATAACAATTTCATTGGAGTAAAGGCTGGCATCGGCATTGGTTGAAGCATCTTTGCCTGTTGCCGAACTGATGGAAACCGTGGTAATCTCTTCTCCGTTTGGCAATGCGCTATCCAAGGGGTTCCCCTGATCCACCACTGAGAAGTTGGTATTATCAAGATTAAGACCATCACCGTAGAATTTCTCCTGACGTCCGGCGATCAGTTCGATTTGGCGAGGGTTGATCGTTAAATCTCCTGTGGCGAAGGTGATATCATAGTTAGAAACTTGGAAACCGGAACCTCCATTACCATCACCAAAATTATTGGAATCAATTTCGAGGTTATCAGCATAAGGTGTAGGGCTGGCATCCTGATCGGTCGAAGCGGCAAGACCACCAACACTCAAAAGTGTGACATTATCGATTGTTTCACCGTTAGGCAAAGTACTGTTTCCGCCATCGGTCAGTCCATTATCAAGAATGCTGAAGGCCGTGGTGCCAAGAGGTAACACATCACCGTATTGTTTCGACTGATTATCTGGCGTTAGAGTAATTGGGCGAGGATCAATTTTTAGATCTCCATTCACAAAGGTCAGATTATAATTATTCACATCAAAACTATTTCCACCTGTCACACCTGTGATCTGGAGATCATCCTGATAGGTTCCGACAGGATCCGTGGTACTGGCGGCGAGATCCACTGGCGGCACGCTCAACAAGCTCACGCTGTCAATGGTTTCACCGTTGGGCAAGGTTGCGTCTCCCCCACCGGTGAGACCTCCATCCAGAATGGTAAAGGCGCTTTGGCTGGCAGCGGAATCGAGATCAAGAACATCACCATAATATTTCGTTTGTTCGGATGCTGTCACCGTGACATTACGGCGATTCACCTTCAGATCTCCTTTGACGTAGGTAAAGGCGTAGTTGGCAGAATCAAATCCTCCGCTACCCGCCTGACCGGTGATAACAATTTCATCGGTGTAAGTATTGACGATACTGGTCGTTGATACATCAACACCGGTTGCCGAGGTTAAGATCACGGTATCGATTTGATCACCATTCGGTAAAGTGGTATTTCCTTCGACACCAAGATCTGCCACGACAAAGGCGGTGTTATCGAGAGTCAGGATATCTCCGTATTGTTTATTTTGCTCACTGGCAGTCAGGGTCACAGCACGCTTGTTAATGGTCAATGTCCCAGGGTTATAATTGATCGCATAGCCATTGTCACTGCTTGCTCCCGTCGCAATGATTGGAGCGGAGCCGACACCGACACCGGCAGGAGCACCCGTCGAGGTCGTTGTCACCCCTGTCAGGTCCAGCGTATTGAGTATTGTATCCTGCGTAAACGGATCACCGAGGGGAGGTGTCACAAAGTCATTCGTATTAACCGTGACGACCCCAGCACCAGATCCTGCTGGAAAGGTATCACCATAGATTTTTGAACCATCATTCGCCGTGATGTTCATCGTTGGTTGATAAGAATAATAGTAACCGAGTGCTGAAATCCCTGCTGTTTTGATGACATTAAAGTCCGTAACATTGTATGTGGCACGGTTATCACTCTGTAATCCGCCATAGGTGTGATTATTGCCAGATCCGTCATCGGTCGGATTGGGTAAGCGGATGGCATAAAAACTATTTAATTGATCGTCGAAGGAAATCGCCTGACTACCGGTACCATTGACCAATTGACCCGCATCGATAAAGACATCAGCCCCTCCATACGTTTGAATATTCCCTCCACTAAATTCAAATTTACTGGTTGCTGTCAAATCAATGATCGCTGTCGATTCGCCATTCAATCCGGCAGTGATGCTAGAAGAAAAGCCGATCAGATTAATCTGATCTGCAGTCATGATCACCGAGCCTCCGTTGGAATCAACGAAAGCATTATTAAGATCAATATTGCCTCCGGCTGTCATTAAGATCGAACCACGGCCAGTCGAGGCTCCTATTCCGCTGTGCCGCACATCGCCGCTGATATCAATATTACGCCCTGCTTGAAAATTAAAGACCGTCTCACCGACAGCGAAATCCTCCTGAATATTACTCACTGTCACTCCACTCTGAACAACAATATCGCGATCCGCAATAAGTGTCAGTGCCCCCTTGTTATTCAAGTTATTGGTAGGAACCAAAATATTGGCTGCCACCGTGATATCACCTTGATCGGTCCCAGGAGCACTTGTCACAACCTCCACATTCGATCCATTATTTAGACTGGTTTCAATAAGCCCAGCGAGACTACCATCGATAAGAACATCGGTAGGATCGATCAAAAACTGACCACCCCAGCCGACGATGATACGGTCTGCCACATCCGAGAAATTGATGGTTTTACCGGAAGTTTCAAGAAAACCACCCTCACCATTGCGGCTGGAAACATTGGCGGTTCCAGAAAAGTCCGTATGCCCGTCCGACCAAACAACGATGTGTCCACCTTTACCGGAATCAGAGCTAGCGTCCAAGACTGCCGACTCAGCAATCAGCGTACTGGATGAAGAAGGTGCGGTATCGGCTCCGAGGTCCGTTCCTCCCACTTCGATGACCCCTCCGTTTCCTTTATCATCACGTGCTGTGACAGAGCCGCTTACTTCAACCGCCCCTTGATCCGAATGGATTTTAACGCTTTTGCGGGCTTTGACGGTGCCCGATTGTTGGATCGCGGTGGCAAAGGCATCACCGGCAGAAAACATCACTTCTTCCCCATCCACCGTACCCATGTTGCGAATTCCGGTCCCCGGTTTGGATGATTTCGCGGAATCGGTGACATCCACAGCAAGGCTAGTCCCACCCTGGCGGACATGCACCTCATCTCCACTGGCGATGATGGCATAACCGTTTTTGGCGACGATTTCTCCCGTGTTTGTCACCTGCTGACCAAACAGCCCCACTCCTCGTTCAGTCACAATCGATCCTTGGTTATTGATATTCCCAGTCAAATTAAACCGCTGGATACTATTCAAAAAATCAGCATTGGATACCTGACCAGCCACTGCCATAAACATATCCGCACGAATCACCGAATTGGCGCCGAAAGTGACCCCCGCTGGGTTCACAAAGTATACTTGACCATTAGCCGTGAGGCTTCCATTGATCGTCGATGGGTCTGCACCTGTGATTCGATTGAGCAATGCCGCGTTGCTATTCGGCTGGATGAACTGCACGGAGTTTCCTTCCGGAACATTAAAACGGGCATAGTCAACGATCGCTTTCTGAGATTCCTGGGTAATGATGGCATTATGACCGGTTAACCCGGAAAACTCAACCTGACCTGCCACCACGGATGGGTTCGGATCGATAGGGTTGGCGGTGAGAGGTGTGAGCGCAACCAACAAGTTAGAAGCGCACAGATAGGGAGAGTATCGATGTTTCATTGTTTAAAAAGGCTGGGGAATTAAGGTGTCTATTTTAGAATTGTTCAATCGATACTGGCAAGATAAAAATTAGATTAACTCTGTTGATTTTCTTCAACAAGGTAGCCATCAACATGAATCAAAGTGCCTCCCTGAAGCTCCTCAGGAGCATTGAGCAAGGTCCAATGGTATCTTTCCAAGATTCCGTTGGCATCAAGATGGAAACGACCAAGCGTGGAGAAAACATGGGAGTTAGGAGGTGTTGTTATTTCGTTGGTTCCAACGCCGCCAATCACCCAGTGATTGCCGCCAGTGAGCTCGATCCGGTCATCCCCGCCAAACCCTGGGAACACGGGGGTCATCCCTGTTCTTGAATGGATACCAGTTCCGGGGTCATAGCTGTAATCGACGCGGGCAAGATCACCTGCGATGGTGCTGAAGTCTTCCGGATGCTGACCGCTCACCGTGATCTGGTCATCGCCAAGACCACCGATGATCAATTTGTCACCATTACCCGATGTGATACGATCATTGGCTCCGCTTACCGGCACTGAATCCACTGACTCTACCCACTCGATCCGTCCGGTGTTGTATGACACACGTCCGCTGTCACCCAACAGGATATCATCGCCATCACCCGAACTCATAGTATCGGCACCCAGACCACCGATGAGGATATCATCACCGTCACCACTGCGGATAGAGTCATCCCCACTCGGACCACCATAGACGGATAGAATCTCGGCTATTCTACGATCAGCCACTGGCAAACGTTGCTGGCTGGAGAAGCGGCTATCAATCACGCTCAGGCCATTGGCAGTTTCATAGGAAATGTATCCATCATCACCAAAGACGATATCGTGATCCAGGACCAGCTGGTTCTCTTCTACGGTGACGATCGTATCTGACCCAGAGCGACCGAAGACGATGTCATCGCCACGTCCGGAATGAATCAGGTCATCACCCTGACCACCGATCACCACATCAGCTCCGCTACCGGTGTAGATGCTCAGCGGCATCGACGAACCGGAGGCATTCACAAAGTCATCATCGCGCTGCACCAGTGAGCGGATATTTTGAGATTCACTCAGCAAGCGGGTGGCTTCCCAGACGATATCGCCATTCTCAAAGAAGTTAAAGCGACCGCCGAAGACAAGGATGAACTGCTCGGGACGCAGTTGCGTCATAAAGTAATCACGTCCCACTACCAATTCCTGCCCTGCCGAATAGACTTTCACTGTTTCATTTTCATGCAGCTCGTATTGCACCACGTATTCTCGCTGTCCGGGCACCTCGGAAAGGCGACCGCGTGTCACGCGTGAAAGCTTCACTTCCACAGTACTGGTTGAGCTGATTTCGCCATTGATTTTCATATCAATCGCATTCTGTCCAATGACCGCACGGAACTGGTCGGACGTCAGCTCGACACCGTCCAGGAAGACGGAGACCTTATCGGCCGGGTTGGTCAAACTGGCAATACTAAGGCCACTGCGTAGTAACATCCGGTAATTGAACTCACCATCGGTGCGGATAATCAGAGGCGAATTGCCACTTTCGTACATCGTCGCAAAGACATTATCGTTACCGAGGCCGGTATCCAGTTCCAGTTCAGCGGCGTTCTGGATGCGCAGGCGGTAAATGGAGCTGTTGATGGTGACGGTATCATCCCCGGAACCGGTTTCAACGCGGAAGCCGTGTTTGAAGGTGCCTGCGACACGATCGGACTGGATCGATATCGGAGCGGGAGCAACACCAATCACAAAGAGTTCGGCACCAAGATCAAGCTCACTCAGGTCCTGACCTGGCATTCCACGTGATGGAAGACGGTTAATGATCGATACGGTATCTCCATCGGTGGCAGCCGCATCAGAAATGACCAATCGCTGATCTCCGGTGCCACCGTCAATGTTGAGTGTTCCGTGGATGCGATCGAGGTTGCCGATAAATGTTGATTCACGCTGGGTGAAATCGATATCACTCAGGGATGAGACATACACTTCATCATCGCCGCCACCCATATGGACGTTGGTGGTGGCTGAGGTTCCCTGGATATTCAACAGGTCAGCGCCTTCACCGAAATTCAGGTCAAGTTGTTCCAGGTTGAAGTAGCTGAGTCCCGTCTCGCGCGTGGTGAGTTCGACATCCCCTCCATTGAGGTTCGTGACATCCACATCGACGCCGTCGATCGTCAGATCCCTGTGTTCCCCTTTGAAGGTGATCAGGAAACGGTCACCGATTTGCTCGATATCAAAATTATTGGTGTATGGCTTGGATGGATCGGAGTTATTTGGATTCAGGATCGGCTCGAAGGCATCAATCAATTGATCGAGGGTAATATCGTATGGCAGTGGCGCGGTGGTTTGACCCAACAGCGTGATGGTGAAGGTGCCACGGTCGGCATGGACGATTTCGAGGAACTGCTGGGTATTTCCGCCGGAAGGATCTTCGACCGCCATCGTGCGGGTGCCAACCATCACTTCAGCACGGTTAGAATATTGGTTTGGAATGGTGATACCACCGACATCCACGGCGTCCAATCCTCCATTCGCGACCAAATTGATTGGTCCTGGATCAGCCCAGCGTATAGGGGCGACATCAGCACCTGCCAATTGACCGATGAAGGCAATACCATAGGTCTTGGCTCCGGCTTCCTCGGAGATGAGGTTCACGGAGACATTGCCAAAGCCGTAGATCAACTCGAGATGCGATTGAACTTCTTCAGCGGTGAAGCGAACATCAAGCACCACTCCCAGAGCTCCCGGACGAGCGACACCCGGACGGATGTAATACCATGGCACATTCACATCCCCGCGGCTGACACGGTAGAAGCCGGACTGACCAATCACGGTGAGCGTCTGCACTTCAGAAACTGAATTAAAGCCAAAGCCGGTGAAGGCATTTTCAGTGAGTGTTCCATACTCGGCACTCGAATCACTGCTATCATCCACCGTCATGCGGTCGGTGCCCGCACCGCCGTCAAAGACCAGGTGGCCCATAATGGTTTCCAGGCGACCTTGTTCACTGGTAACGGAACCATCGGTATCCGCAGTAGCGATATGAAGGGTATCATCACCGGCATCACCTTCAATGTGGAGGTTCCCCGAAGTATTGGCAACGGCGATGCGGTCATCCCCCGCTCCGCTGTTGATGACGGTTTTTCCAGTGTGGGTGTCACGGATCGATAAAGCATCATTACCGGAGCCCAGCTCGATATTGAGTTCCTCCAGTGAAACATACTTGATGCCACCTTCGATTTCACGGCCTCCAATGACGGCATCACCTCCGAGCCCCAGACCGGTCAAGCGATCCCCGGTCAGCACCCCGACGTCATCGGACGGACTGTCCCCGTTAAAGATATTAAGCACATCCACCTGATCGATTTCATCGACGGCGAAGTTGGCGTTAAACGGAGCATAATAATAATCGTTCCCCGTGAACGGTTTCAAGTATTGGCCGGTTTTCTGGTCAGTCAGCCAGTCGCTATCAAAGGTCACACGGCGACCGGAGATCGATGGACGGAGGGTATCATCCAGTCCGGCAGTGCTGACTCCTTCTGACAAGGCATTCAGGATTTCCTCGACCGTTGGGTTGCCATCCAAGGTGATGGTGATGGCGGGTGGAGTTTGGAGGGCACCTACGGCACCGGGCAGCGCTGGTTGATCACGGTAGGTCAGGTTCAGAGTAATCGTGCTGTTGGCCAGAGCGGAGAAGTCGGCATCCAGTTTGGCAAAGTAAGCAAGCGTCGTAAATTCAGTATTCGCAGGTAATGTGGTGTTGGCATCGATTGTGCCACTTTCGATCACTGACTCATTGATATTTGTCGATGTTGGCACCCCGCCGGAACGGCTCAAGCTGGCCGTAAAGGCGGCACCATTTTCTCTGGTCAGGATGAGATTCAATTCACCAAGAAGACCGACACGGACCTCGGCCTGATAAATGCCGTCTTGGTTAATCTGGTCACGCAAATTGAAGACCATACGACCCATCGTATTCAGTTCTGGATTTTCAGCCGTGTGATCCATCGTGACGGTGTAGGGTGATGCCACTCCGTCCAGGTTCAAGCTCCAGGTTTCATCTGTGTCAGCCGATCCGCTGAAGGTGTAATTGAGCATCTCCCAAGTGATGCCGGTATTGACACTTGTGGTGGTCACTCGGGCATCGAAATACGTGCCCAGAAGTCCGGCGCTCAAGCTGGCGGTCAGACCATTCTTATTACCAATCGAGAAGATATCCTGGCTGACACCAAACTCAGGCAACACATGGTAAACAGCACCTTCGGCACGTCCATTCAAGAACTCCACCGTGTAGGGGTAGTCATTCATCCGTGGATCAAAGCCAGGGCGAAGACCGGTACTGGCACTGCGGTGGCTGGCAAAAATATCTTCGATGTAAGCGCGGGTTCCGCTATCGGTGGTCGAAACCAACTCAGGCACCACAGCACTACCAATCGATTCGATGAGACCATCAGCCAGCGGCTCATTGGTTTCACCTGGATACATCACCGGGTTATTGAGGAAACGTTCATCGGTCTGACCAAAGCCGCCATTGATGGTTACCGGTCCGCGCACCGAGTTAATCCGCTCTTCCAGCGGAGCGAAGACCAGAGCATCACCACCATCGATGAATTGATCATCCAGAGCCTCGACAATCACCGTCTGCTCAATATTCCAATCTGCCGTTCCAAAGACAACCTGTTGCACTGCCTCGGCGCGGTTAGGCATGATGGTAATATCGCCACCACTTCCGACGGTGACATTGAGATTCAAGCCATTGCTATTTTCCATCCGGAGGATCCGACCGTAACGATCGATCTGGTAATCGGTGAACAGTGGGTCGGTGTCAATCAGCTGACGGAATGCTTCGGCAATACCACTGACCCGTGGACCGGAATTAAGCAACACGGTGTAGGTCAAGGTGTCACCCGACTCAATCCATCTGCCAAGATCCGAATGATTATCGATACGACTCACAATCTTGAACTCGAGTGTCTTCGTGGTGACAGTGGTGGTAAATGCACCGGGACTGGTTTCGATTCTCTCGGTGCCATCGAGCTGCATGCTCCATGTCTGACCGGATTCGATCACGCCTGAGAATTCCACTTCGGCTTTTTCACCGGCATAGGTGGTCACTCCGGAGCCGGTATCGAGCCCGGTGAAGAATGCCACAGAATTCGTGATCAGGATTTCACCGCCCGTAACAGTCGCGGTATAGCCAAAGGCTCTGATTCCCGTCGCCAGATCTGCCAGGTTATCGGCCGTCACTTTTTCATCGGAGCCGCCAACCTTGGTGAGTGTGATCGTCCAGTCGCTTGCAATGGTTTCCACACTACGGACAATGGCTTGTTTGGTAGCGACACGGACCTGCTTCTCTTGCTGCTCACCGTAGAAAACAACAGGGTTAAAGGCCTCATCCGAATTATAGGTACGGGTTCTTTCCGGTAGGATATCGATGGTCACCGTTGGGTTGGTGACACCATCCTGTGGCACGGGAGCACCACTCAGCACGATCGTGTATTCATCACGGATGATATTGTTTTCGTAGTTTGCTGGAGCAACCGTCTCAGAGATATGGAAGAAGGAGGTGTTATCCGGAGCTGCCGTCCAATTCGTTCCGTCCAGCGGTGCCACAATATAGAGACGCTCTTTAGGATCGTAGGCGACGATGGTTCCCGACTGTCCATTACCGGCACCGTCGACGATATCGAGTCGGGTATCCGTCAAGGTGATCGCATCCTTGTTGGTTGCCTGACCCGGAATGGCAACCACCGCCGAGTAACTCTGACCATGCACCACTCCCTGGGTTCCATTCTGGAATTGGGCAGGGCGAACAACCCCGTAAACATTCGAGTAGTTGTTGTAGGTGATTTGCGAGCCAATCACGATGGCGTAATTACCCGTCTGATCGAGGAGGTATTCATTGAAGGTGTCGTAAATATCCGAACTTCCGCTATCGGAACCGTCACGGACCACCGATACATCCACCAGCGTCGGTGTTGTGCCATCCACCCGGTAGAGGCTGACGGTAGGACGGGCAACAAAATTAATGCTATCGAGAACAGGCGTCGTCTGATAAATCGGCACCCCAAAGATCGAGCTAACCACCACATCGCGGTAGGTTATGAAATAATGACTTCCGGTTACCGCCTTGGTTTGATCCAGATCCACCAGCACCTCGAGGGTTCCAGTGCTACGGGAAATATCAAACCGGAATGGCTCATCCGGAGTAGCTCCGCTTGTGCCTCTCTTGGTGATCACAATCGAGGAACCGGAAGCGGTTGCCTTCAGTAATGGCTCGGTTCCACCATCTGCATCAGGAAGCCCGGCATTGATCGCTTGAGCTAGCTTGAAGGCGACCGTCGCCAGACTATCAGGACGAGGATTTCCTTCACCGTCGTTCTCTTGCTTAACGGTGTAAGTGTAATTCACGCCGTCTATGGTAGCCGTCCAGACGGTGCCGATTGCCCAGCTACCTGCCAAGGTGACATCGGTGGTAGTGTAGAAAGCGCGGTTATCATCAACCGATGCTTTTGCTCCGGCTCCATTGGTTTCCACAATCCGATTCAATTGTTCAACCCCGGCAATCTTCAAGACGCCATTACCCGACTTATTGAAGGTAATGACAGCACCTGCCGAAGAGGATGAGTCCACACCAGTTAGATCAGCCTTCAAGGCGGCGGCTACGCTAGCCAAATTGGTCGCAGCTATTGCGTTATACACCAAATCCGTGCCGGTTTCCAAATCAATGGTCCAGCGGTCACCATTGGAAACGTTTGTGTCACCAGCCACAGCAGGTTCAAGTGTTACCGTCTGCACATAATCAAGATCCACGGTTCCGGACTGGGAAGCAAAGGTCGGCAGCGGTGTAGCAAAGCTGACGGTGACGGTTGGAGTCGCAGTGGCAGCCGCTTCCTTAACGATAATCACATCTTTTCCATCTGCCACAGCGAAGACACCGGCAAAGGCATTGATATCGTCGGCGACATCCTCAGCGAGCTCAGACTCACTATCATCATCGGTCGGAGTATGGACCCTGCTGTCAGAGCCAAGGGCGGAAGTCCATAGCGTGTGCGCTTTGACACTATCCGCATCCAGAGTGATGACGGCATTCGTTCCTGTCACATTAGCGGTCTCCGTCGAGGCGCGGTCACGGGTGATCCGCACATCAAAGTCTGTATTATCATCACGGATGATGACAAGCTCGGTGGCGGTAGACTCGAAGGTGAAGTTGGATAGCGATCCTCCGGCAAGAGACGCGAAGCGGTCTTCAAGACTTGTATCACTGCCACTGACCACGGTGGTAAAGTCACCATCGTCGGCAGTATCAATTTCTAGATTCCACCCTTCTGTCGGAACTGAGCCTGTGTAAGTCACAATTTCAACGTCCTGATTTGCTCCGCGGGTAAGTTCCTCGGCATTTCCAGAACCAATTTTCAGATTAAGCCGGAAGTCCGTGCCATCACGCTTGATTGCTAAGAATGAGTTACCAGAACCACGAACGAGCAAGAAACCAGAAGAATTATCCTGGGCAGCGATGAGGCTATCAAAGAAAGCCTCCTTCTCGCTCGTGGTTGGCACAGTATCAGCGAAGGACGGAACCGTTGCGGTGGCAATGAGCGTATTGCCTCCACCTCGAACCTGAATATTCCAAACCTCACCAGCAACAGGCGTATCATCGAGCGAGAATCCACGTCCCAGTCCGCTCGTCACGGTGACACCTGACTGCTGCTTGGTCAGCTCAATCGTAAATGTGGTGCCATCGGTGCTGACGCCGATCAGTTTGTCAGCGTTGCTGGTAAAGGCATAATCGCTGAGGTTCTCACTGGTCAGAGCTGTGGCGAGGGCTGCTGCCGTGGTGTTGGCACGTGTCGTTGCATTATTCGAAGATCCTGTCGATGCTTCCGCACGACCCACCTCGGTGCCACTCTCAAGCACCCGGACGACCCAGGTTTCATTGGCCACCGTGTCGGAAACCGTAGCAATTTGAGAATAAACGTTTGGTGTCTCATCGGTAGTTGCCGTGCCGGCTGGAGTGACGGTAAACCCACCGTAAGTCACACCTCCGGTAAAGGTCAGAACACGACCGGAGCGCGACACTGACAATCCAGAGAATTTGCGCTTCAAACCTTCCGCAACATCATTTCGGTTATCTGAACCACCAGCCAGGGTAAAGTCATCCACTGTGTATATCTGGGTATCACCATTGACGGTCAACGACCACTGCTGACCTTTTGCCACAGGTCCTTCAATCGTGATCTCCAGTGAATTAAACACAGCACGTTGATTTTCAGGTGCGCTTGTATCGGCGATCACGCGGGAAGCCGTAATGATCTTACCGCTTGCCTCACCGGAGCTGCTGAAGCTGAGTCCGACACCGGTGGCTGAGGTCAAACGCAACTTGCCGCCTACATTGGAAGCAATGGACGCACCGAACTCACTCACGAAATCATTAACCAGAGCATTATTGGTATCAAAGCTTCCGACGGTGATCGTCTTACTGGTGGCACCAAAGTTAATCGTCAGTGACTCACCCACGACACGGTCACCACTGATCTCAAGATCAGCACCGAGGATCAGAGCATCACCCGTTGCACTCTTCACGGAAGTCGTTGCAGTCACCGTGCCAGAGGATTGGATATCCTGTACCAATCCACTGCCCACACCATTGGCACCCACCAGGTTGAAGCCTTTGGCATCATTAATCGTGATATGGACCTCATCGCTACCGACCCCATCGGCATCGATCACATCCTTAACCGAAGCATTATAGCGGCTCGGCAATTGGGCCAGGAACGAATCGGCAATTTCTTCGATGGTATCCACACGGTTGGTCGAGGATCCTTCCACGAAAGTAGTGCCCACAGTGACCGTGTAGGTGCGGTGACGCAGCCCCAGTGTCCAGACATCTCCATCCTCGGCGGTGCCTGCAATACCCAGCTTCATGCTGGTGAAGAATTGCCCGGTCGCGGCTGTCGATCCATCCGCAATCGTTCCGATGATAGCTGGTGGATTCAGCAGATTTTCATTCACCGTAAAGGCATAGACGTCATAGCTACCATCACCGGTTCCCAGGATACGGGCGTATGGTGTTGTTGAACTCAAGGTGCCGCCAAACTCGGTATTACCCACAGCCAGGTCATCGAAGGTGAAGAAGTATTTTCCGTCATCGGTCAGGGTCAGGTTATCCGGATCATTCAACTGCTGGGCATTGCCAAGGTTGATCTCCGAAGCCAGTCCGGTAGCAGGATCGACGATAAAGCCGTTGTTACCCGTTTCATCTTCGACTAATGGCTCAGGCACAAAGATAAAGGTATCTTCCTCATGTGCTTCAATGGAAACATTCAGCTCATAGGTAACGCCATCGGGCAAACCATTGTTACGGACACCGTCGGAAACCGAGAGATAGTAAGTGCCTGCCTGGGTGAGTTGAGTCTCGATGTAATCATTGAACCAGGAGTCATCGACTGGACCAGCACCGAGGCGAGGATCCGAAACACCGTAACCTGCACGGATCACATTGCCACTTTCATCAAAGAGAACGAGGCGACCAGCCCAGAACACCTGATCACCAAAGTCGAAGGAGTTATCGAGATCAAAGATGGCTGTGACACCGCCGGCACCTGCTTCGGTCAGCATATCGGCAGTGACTTCGAAGCTATAGAAATCATCATTGCCATCGCCGCTACCAGTCACTGTGATATGTGGCAGAACATCCGACCGGGTAATGTTATGATCGACATTTTTATTCCAGCGTCCCAAGTCAAGGCTCTGGGCACTTTGGATATCGTTATGCGCATCCGTGGTTTCCGGTAATTCCGAAACACCAAAGTCTCCCTTAAAGGCAACGTTGGATGGAATATTTGGCAAGAAAACGGTGAGCTGGTAGTTGGCATCCTGTTCGACATATGCCTGACCACCTGAAGTGACACGGAAGTAATAATCACCAGCCTGAAGGAACTTGAAGGTGAAATCAGTGCCCATATCAATCGGCGTCACTCCGTCAGCCTGGAGCAAGGTCACTTTACCTGTTGGGAAGGCGCTGCCGTTTGCTTTGGTCAGCTTGATCATGGCATCCTGGTTCAAAGCACTTGCTGGGACAGAGATCTTGTAGAAATCAGCCAGTCCATCACCGGAGCCCCGAATGTTCACCCGTGGTAAGGCTGTGCCGTCAGGTGTGGCTCCCAAGCCGAAGAATGCCAGTGGCACTTCCTGGGCAGAGGCTTTGTCGTTGTGTCTCTCAAATTGCTCGGAGAATGGAATGTCTGCCGTAATATCGACAAATCCGGATCCGAGGAAGAACTCAGAACTTGGCTCGGAAACGACGACCCCATCCGTGCCAGGATTGACAATCACCTGAGGCACATCGTTATCAGCGATCTCAACATCCAGTCGATCCAAGAACTCGGGTTCACCATTGGCACCGACCACGTAGGTCAGCTCCAAGTCAGCCCGGCCTGAGTTAGATTCCAGCGACAGCGTATAGCTTGAGCCAGCAGCCTGCGCACCGCTGCCGGTGAAATCGACGGTGTAGGTGGTAAAGGCATAGAGGTTGGCAGTGTCACTGTCGACGGTGCCTGCATCGTCCTTACGGCTGACCGTTGGAGTAAACGGACTACTATCGTCGCTCGTGATACGGAATGACTCACCCAATCCAACTGCGGTATAGCCTGGTAACATTTCTGTCACCACATCGCCGGTGGCGGTTTCACCTCCATTGATTGCCAGCACGAGACCATTGATGACCTGTGCCATGGTATCAGGTTCTCCATCCGTGCCTTCTGCAACGGTGTATGTGGCAGTCACACCATTGATCGTCAGGCTGTATTCATCACCAGCAACGAGGTCATCTTTCAGAGTGATCTCAAATTGAGTGGAAGTGCCATCGACACTGGTCTTGGTGACAGTCAAGGCACCTGTGCCGGTGAGTGTGAAGTTAGGACCGGAAACCTCCAAACGGGTCGAGCTCAACCAGTTGGTCTCGTATCCATCCCGAGCCACGATGTCATTGCGGAAGTCCATCGCGATGTCGGCAGGGTCGACATTGACGAAGCCTGTGCGATCGCTGGTCAGTGTGGCTTCAATCTGGGCGTAATGGCGGCTTTCCTTGTCACTGTCATCGATGGCGGTAATCGTCACGACCTGCATGCTATTGGCAGCGGTGAAGGTCAATGTCGTCTGAGTAGCGAGATTCAATTTCACCTGCCCAGTGAGATCCTCCAAATCAACGGTCACAGACCCCGATGGCAAACGGGTCAACAGCACGCCAAAGGAATCGGTGGACTTGGCAATATTGCCATCCTCAAAGACCAAGGTCCGGGTGTCAGCTGCATTGGTGCTGTCGAGTGGCACAATCACCACATCGGCCACATCATCATCATAGACCTTGGCCGTCACGGTCAAGGTGGCAAGATCATCGTAAGCACCCCCATCACCTGGCAGCGCCCCCTGAGTGACACTGTGCTGGATTTGCACATTGCGGCGCCCTTCTGCCACGGAATCATCAGGTGCCTTGATGTGAACTCGCTGCGGGATAAACCAGTTGGTCCGGTCAAAGAAGAGGGTTGTGCCATCGACCGAATAAGAAGTTGCCGAAGTCGTTCCCTGGCCACCATTGCCAAGGGAAATCCCCAAAGCCCCAGCGCGGCGCTCACTCTCACCACTTAAAATCGGAGTGGCTGCCACCCGGATAGTTTCTTCTGGAGCACGTGTCAGAACCACGGTGTAGCTCGATGACAGATAACTGTGTGCACCGGCATCCACACCCTCGATCAAGGAAATCGGTCCCTTGTCCTGGATGATGAGAATTCCAGCTTCATCGTTATCGGCAACTTTGACCGAGAGATCCTGCAGGAAGATATTCGAGAAGTTTTCAGCATCGGTGAAGATCGAGTGATCAATCAAGCCAGAGTTACCGTCGAGGCTGTTGGACACCACGGTGATCGGCTTACCATCGTTGCCACCGACATTAAAGGTATCCGAGCCAAGACCTCCGACGATTTCCACCTCAACCCCCTCGCTGGTTCCGGCGATAAAGAATCGGTCATTTCCTTCCAGGGCATCCACCACCAGTTTTTCAATACCGACGTAGGTAATGTAAAGTCCACCGCCAAAGACGCCATATTCATTAATCAGGAAATCATCACCAAATTCTGTGCCGACCACCGTCAGGGTGTCGTAGCCGTCACCACCCTCGATCCGGACCGGAGCATTCACGGCAAAGGAAATGAAGTCGGCACCCTCACCACCATTGATGTTGGTGAATGGAGCCTTGGGATCGTTAGGATCGACCCGGACAAACGACCGCACCAGGAAGCTATCATCACCTGCCTCACCGATCGCAAAGATCTCAGCCTTGTTGCGATAGATGGTGTAGGTGTCATTGCCATTACCACCGTAGAGGTAGGCAGCCTGACTGACGCCGTTACTGAGGAATCCACGTGTCGTCTGGGTGGTCTCAAAGTAATCCATTGGATCAAGCCCATTGGTTGGGTTTAACTCGTTACGCGCAGAGGCGAAGATTTGACCCACCTGGAAGGTATCGTCGCCTTCACCACCACGGACAACCACCCCGGAAAGAGTATCATCAAAGACAAAGGTATCGTCACCACCGCGACCATCCACTTCGATACTTTCGATATCGCCGAAGTAGTTCACTCTTTCAAGGAATCCACCTGCGACAGGCAGAAGGTTTTCATCGACCTCGTAAGAAGCCACCACCCCGAGGTCTGAGACCTGGTTGGCACGGAAGTGGAACAGGTTATCATCATCATTACCGAAGATACTGACTCGGTCAGTCCCGCTGCCCCCACCGTCTTTGATGTCAATCGTGGCACTGCCTTCACCTGCAAGACCCACGTTGTATGTGTCCGAACCGTCTCCACCCTTCAAGAGCAAGTCGGATCTGACACCTGAAGCAAAGGTCTGCAGCCCCAAGCGATCGTAATTGACCTGGATGAGATCGTTACCTCCTTCGCCATTGATGGCGGTAGGGCCGCTGATGCCACCGATATTAATCACATCACCTGATCCAGATTCATCACCACCGTCGATGATGGTTTCCGTGGTATGTGTATCCTCGATGTAGAGATTGTCCGAGCCATCGGTCAGGCTGAGGCGCAGCGACTGCATTTCTGCGTAAGCAACACCGGCACCCATGCCAAACCCGAGCAACTCATCAACGCTCAAGGTTCCTGTTCCAGGATCTCCCTGACCATTGTTGAACTTCACAACGTTACCATCGGTCAGGTCCTTGTTCTGCGTGAGTGGGTTGGTGCCGCCACCGAAGAGGCGCAGACGGCCTTGAATCGTGCTCAAACTGGAAGTCGCAGGAGTCGTGGAGGAAGTGCTACCGACTCGGAAAAGGTCATTACCGGGAGCAACCGCAAAACTACGGTAGCCCACCTCAATCTGATCGCTCACCGCATCACCATAGATATTGGTAGCGGCACTCGTGCTATCAATGTTGAAGACATCATCACCATCGCGACCTTCGATCCGGGTGTAAACCGAGCCTGAGGTGCTCAGCACATCCAGTCTGTCATCTCCCTTACCGAGGGCGATATCCAACAGCTCAACACCGCCATCATGATCGTAGTAAATCCCTTCATTGTTCGAGATACCAAATCCAGTGAGGGAAGCACTGCTGAGCGTTCCGTTATTACCCGCGGTGTCTTCGGTATCATCAATGCTCACACGATCTGTTCCTGTGCCACCATTGACGTAAATCGAACCGTTGATGTCATTCAAGTCACCAAGCACGTTGATAAACTCGGCATTCTCCACTGCCGGCTCATTGAACGGCTGACGACCGGTAATATCGGCAGTCTCCCAATATCCAGCTTTGCTACCCACGGCGACCAAATCATCACCTGAACCGAGGTTCAGGGTCAGGTTGCCATCGATGGCACGGACGGCAACGGAATCGTTCCCTGCGCCGGTGTTCAATTCAATGCCAGCGTTAGGTGAGAAATTGAAGGTAAAGCTGTCATCACCAGTTCCGAGATCAATCTGGAAGGTATCGGTCGTATCAATCACTGGCTGGTTGGCAGCATCCGGGAAGAGACCATTGACGAGGAAAATATTGCCGGGGATTCCCAGACCTGAAATCTGGATCGCATCGCGCTCTTCGGTGATTGCCTCTTTCGAAGAATAATATGTCTTCTCACCACCGAAGTAAATCAGCGGCTCGTCACCGCGGTAACGTTGCTCCAGGGGACCTCCAGCCAGATCGGCTGCGGTGATTGTTTTTTCGACAAACTCACCATTCTGTTCAATGAACACCGGCTCGCTGCGCTTGTGAAGGATGCGCTCTCCCTTGCTATCGTTCCAGAACACCAGGTCTTCACGGCTGTCGGCGAGGGTTTGGTTACTGCTGTAACGCATCGCCTGACCTTCAACGGTTTCACGGATGACAAAGGTTCCACCTTGTTTATCAACCACAAGATCACCATCCTGAACGCCTTCGTTTCCGTAATAGGTCACGGCGTCACCGGTGCGGTGGAAGGCAAGCAAGGCAAGGTTGGCGCGAACCGTAACCGATCCGTCATCGGCAATCATGTCTGGGTCAACGTCATTAACCACCAACTGGCCAATCAGCGGGTCAAAGCTGTATCCATTGGTGGCAGCCCCTTCCTCCAGGCGGAAGGTTCCACGTGAACTGCTGATGACCACCGAAACCAAACGATCTCCTCCGCCAAGCACGGCAGGATCTTTAAAGAGGTCAGTGCGGATGCCGCGAAGATTGGTAAAGTCGAGGAACCATCCGTCCACGCCTTGGTTTGGCTTGAAGTTCAGTAACAACTCATTGGCAAGATCCAACTGCTGACCGTCACCGCTAAATGATGCCTCAATAAAGTCCGGAGCGTAAATCAATGTGCCACGGTCGGCGATGATTGCCTGACCCGGCAGACGTTTGAAGACAGACCCATCGCCATTAGTGACTACGTTACCATCCTCATCGAGTGCCACTTCGCCGCCGAGGTAGCGTTGGATTTCACCAGCATTGTGCAAGACCGGGTTATCTTTGAAGTGGAGGATGGCATCTCCTGGCTTACGTGCCAGATCGACCCCAAACGGATCAACCAGAATGGCGCCGCTGAAGAGGTTGTATGCGTCCTCCCCACCTTCGTAGGTCACTTTCTCCGTGCGGAAGTAATTCAACGGATCTTTCAGCGCTTCAATGACCGAAGCACCCACCAAGCCCTGCTGAGCAGGATCAATCAAACGGTAAACTGTTTCACCACCACTATAGAAGCGCTGATCCAAAGTGACCACTCCGTCATGCAGGCTAATCTTGCCATCCTGAATTTGCTCAATATCAATCTGCACGCGGTCGAGCGCTCCGATCAGGTTTTCGGTATTATTGGAACCGTCAATGATCAGGCGGTCGGCACCCGTGGTATTAGGATCGGTGACTCGAATATCAACCGTGCGGGTGTAAGTAATGATCTCAGAACGTGAGACCTCTAACACGGCTGGCAGATCTTTGGCTGCGGCAGCATAAACAATGCTCATGCTGTCATCGACATTGCTAAAGAGGTTGTCAGCAACCCGGAAAGCCCCCGGGCGGTCATCGGTTATGACCGTCGAACGGTTATCGATCAATGGCTTAAAGGCATCGACCCGTTTAATGTGAGCAGGTCCGGCAGATCCAATATGGACACCGATGCCATCCAAGGCAAAGTCACTGCCATTGATGCCGATGACCCGGATGTATTTGGCATTGTTGCCAGCGCCGAGCGAGTAGCTCCGGATATTTTCATTCGCGACATCATTTTCATCTGCCACTTGACGCTCATAGGTGGAGCCATCCGCATCCGTGGCAGTTTCCGTGGTTTCGAAGTTATTGGGGAGAATCCGGCTCAATCCAACCTGGGTGGCATTGTTCCAGGTGGAACCATCGGAGCTCCACTGCAGTCGAATATTCGCAAAGCTTCCTTGGTTGGCAGCATTGCCACTACGGTAAACGTTGATGTCGGCACCATTACTACCAAGAACCAGGAAGGTAGGATCGATGGCGGTCTTCACACCAAATGGATCAACAAACAGCGGCACGGCACCGGCGCCAATCAGGTCAAAGGCGGTTTCATAGAGTTGTGGATTTTTCTCCCCGTCGGTGAACGCGCTCGATGTTTCAAGTCCGTCAGGTCCAATGTAAACAAATCCTCCATTGCGTATGGCTGGCACCCCATAGTCGCGCACGTAGTCGGTATTGATTTCTCCATCCGAGCGCAGCGAGATGGTCCGCACTTTGACCTCATTGCTGAGGGGATCGAAGAACACGATCGGTGCCAACTCGGCATCCGCGTAGTTAATGAAGGTGGACTCATCCAGCTGGACGGTTCCATCGACGTGAGTGGTATTGATGAAGGTATCCGGGAATGCGACATTTGGCAGGGTTCTGACAATTTCCTGCACCTCATCGATATGGGCATCACCATCGAAGAGCAGACCGCCACCGATATTTGCGAGGCTACCGTTGTCGCCAATGGTGACGGTATCCACTCCGGGACCTCCAAAGACCTCGGTGGATCCGGTGGTCTGTTTCAAGAGAATGGTATCATTGCCATCTCCGGCAACAATCCGCAGATCCAACTCCTGACGTTCGTCATCGGTAACTTGACGCAGAACACCTTCACGGCTTTCAGAACCGCGGAGGTCGGTAAGCGCGACGGTAAAGTTATCGTCGCGTGATGCGCCGTTTCCTGGGTCCTCATCGGCAAGGCGAAGGTCGAGGGTTTCAATTTGTTTCAGTTGAACTCCGAAGGTACGGGTGCCGTCAGGGTTGAGGTAGCCATCGTCTGCAATCCGCAGTCCCATACCTTCCACGGAGATATAAACATCATCGATCTCATTGCCGTCACTATCGAGAGCGCGGCGGAATGTGCCGTCATCGAGGGACTCAAAGCGAGGAACCAAACGGTTGGTCACCAATCCGGCAAGGTTCGGCCCGGAGGAGTTATGGAAGATCACGGTGTCGCCCTCGTCTTCAAAGGCATTACCACCCTCGACCACCACTCGTCCACGGATCTCACCCACGGTGAACTTGGCAGCTTCTTTAAAGGCGAATGGTGGAGGGTCAAAGGTGAACGACAATGGTTGGATCGTCTTGGTTTGCGTTGTAATCACACCCTCTTCATAAGACTCGGTGACGTTACTGACGGTGACACGGTAAATATCGCGCTGGAAGACACCGAAGAACCATGAATAGCCCGTGCGAATCCGCTCGACACGAATATTATCCCGATCGAAATCAAGTTGCTGGTTACGCCGGTTCGGATAGGTATTGCGCTCAGCTTGGAAACGGGCGTTGACGACATTTTCAATGGCTGCGACAGCCACCTCGGCCAGGTAATTCGAGAGGCTCGGGTTAAAGATGGAGGCGAATCCGGACCACCAACCAAACTCGAAGGTGTAAACCTCGGTCGGACGGTTAATCGTTACCGTGTTGTATTCCAGCTGACTTGGTAATTCAATAGTCACTGGCGGAGGTGTCACCGTCACAGCAGGAGGATCAAAGACCAGCGGAGGATGGTCACCACCAAAGTGGATAGTATCGTCACCAGAGCCACCAACGATCGTGGTCGTGAATGCCTCATTGGTGCTGAGCACGTAGATATGGTCACCACCACCGGCACCGTTCACCTCAAGTGCCTCAATGCCACGGAAATTAACCAGTCGACCAGCTCCGGCTACCACACTTTCAGTGATGACGAAGGTGTCGGAAATAGGTGTTCCCACCACCACGAGGGTGTCAATGCCAGGACCACCATTGATCGATACCGGACCATTCTCAAGATACGAGTAGCGGTTACTTCCCATACCGCCGAAGAGGTTGGCAAGGTTGGTCACTTCTTCATTATCTTCTGGGTTCTCGCGCAGGACGAGGAAGGTCTTCAACAGGAACCGGTCATCACCACTACCACCGTGGAGGTAAAGCTGGGCACGGTTGAAGTTGACCTCGAAGGAATCATTTTCACCGCCACCATAGATGTAGAGCTTGTTGGAGGCTCCGTTGGTCATGTTTTCGGTATCAGCGACTGGAATTCCCTCGGGGAACTCAAGGGTACGGTTTCCGGTGTCTGGAATCAGTGGCACGGTGCCTACAATGATTTCATCATCACCGTCGCCGGTGTTGATAAGAGTAACCGATGCGGTATCGTCAGAAAGGATGGTATCGTCTCCGGCACCGAGCTCAATTTGCACCAGCTCAATACCGCGGAAGAACAAGATGTCGCCCTTGGCACGATCACCCGTGTGCAGTGCCAATAAGCCAGTGCGACCCTGCCCCGCACCATACGCAGCACTGGAAACTGTATCCGCCTTGGCGGTGCCAAAAATCTTAATCTCATCGCGGCCCTGGCCGGCACCGGTGTCAGCCACGGTAATCCGGGCATTGTCTTCACCGGTCAATGTCACAGCGTAGAGCTCAGCGAGGGAGGCGTCATCACCTTCTGTGGCATTGGCAGTATCGACGGTGATCTCCATGGTCAAGCCACCCACGGTAAGCTCGGTTGTACCAACGGTGGCAGATCCCGTGGAACTGCTGACGGAAATAATCGTCCGTGACGCGCCTCCGGTGAGGATGGCTTTT
This sequence comes from Oceaniferula marina, assembly GCF_013391475.1. Classification (NCBI taxonomy): domain Bacteria; kingdom Pseudomonadati; phylum Verrucomicrobiota; class Verrucomicrobiia; order Verrucomicrobiales; family Verrucomicrobiaceae; genus Oceaniferula; species Oceaniferula marina. Next base: position 409,635 of record NZ_JACBAZ010000003.1, read on the forward strand.
TCGAAGATCCCTTTCAGGTCTTCAACAATGGCATTGGAAGCAAACCGGGTGAAGCTGTCCGGGATGCCCAGTGTTGGATCCACTCCCTTACTGGACTCGTTTAATTCTGCCTCCGTAGGTAATCCGCTGATCACACCACCGGCTTGCAGGTTATTTTCTCCCTGCTTGAGAAGGAGAACATTGTTGGGTCGGTTGGAAGAAACAACAAAGGTCACCAAGTAGCTGTATGGTCCTACGACATCACCATCGGAGTTGCGCAAAGTGATGTCCTCAACACTGACCGTGCCAATATCCACTTTTGCACTGAGCGCATTCAATGCCACAGCCAGTTCGGCAGCGGATGCATCCCAATCAATAGCCGCGGTTTCCTCCTTATTCAGACCATCGTCAAAGATGAGTGTATAGCTACCACCGGCACCTGAATGGGTGATGCGCTGAACTTCGACTTCGGTCGTGGCATCTTTCACAATACGAGCCACAGAGTCCGTTGTGCCAGCCATATTAATACTCAATGGAGAATCAGCCGTCGTTCCGGCGCTACCACTTTGAGAAGCATTCGCTGGGATCACCGCTCCGGTAGGTCCAAGGAATGCCACTTCCCAAATATACGCTCCGCCACTGCCACCGTCACTCATCTGCTCGACCCGCACTTTGTCAATGGTGCTCAATTTCAGCAAGGCATCACGAACTTGATCACCTGTAGCGTTATAAGCAATGGCATCCGTCGTCTGACCGCCAAAGCTCAGGGTGAAAGTGCCACTGGTTTCACTGTGACGTACCTCCTGAACTTCCTCGCGGTCGAATCCATCCTTACGGTTGAGAATCTGGATCAGTCCATCACCCTTGATCTTACCTGTGATAAAGCTGTTGTCCGTGATCAACATATCGCGGTCCTGCTGTTCAATCAGGGTATCGATATCGTTCGGATCCGTGCTGGCATCGAAGAATTGGTCCAACCCGTCACCACCGGTGTATGTGTCACTACCGACACCACCATTGAGGATGTCATCGAAATTCGATCCGATCAAAATGTCATTCCCGAGATCACCCACAAGGTTGGCAATGATTTGATCGGTGCGTGGAATCGTCACACCGTCAGGGCGGGTCACTGAAACACTCAAGCCTGAAGCATCGATGATATCATTGCCACCCAAACCATTGATAACGGCGGTGTCCCCTTCATGTCGGACCGAGTTGCTGATATTGATGCTAACGGATGGGTTAGAGACGGATAGATTTCCATTGCCATCCACCGAATAATCCGAGCGCCCAATAGCAACAATGGTGTAACGTGCCGTGCCAATCACTGTGCCATCCGCATCCACCCCAGTGAACTCCCCGGTGTTGACCAGATTGAAATAGTCATTGCCCGAATCACCAATCACACTCAAGCGATCCAGGGCATTATCATTCGAAACCGCAAGAACAGCAGCAAGCTGGTTAACCGACTCGGCATCCGGGTCGTCGGGATCCAAGCTTTCTGAAACCACCTTGGTTCCCGTCTGCACTACGCTACGACCGAAATCAATCGTAAACGACTGCAGTCCGGACCCTTCCAGATCCGATACCACGAAGTTGTCCGCTCCACCACGGCCGTCGATGAACAGATTCTCCATTCCGGTGCTGACCAGATTCTGACCATCGAAACTTGAAGTGATGGTGCCACCCACGTTGGTCACCGTGATGTTATCACCACTGACCCGACCGGAAATATTCAAGTGGTCCGATCCGCTGCCGCCTGTGATGGTGGCGTTCCCAGTCTGAGTTTCGATCGCAAAGTTGATTTGGTCATCACCCTCTCCACCATTGATGATTCCGCCAGGTCCGTCGATATCATCATTTCCGGTACCACCGTTGATGACGTCCGCCGAGGTGTTTCCGAAGATCCGGTCGCGGCCACCATCACCATTGAAGGTCACCTGCCCCGTGCCCAGGTTTTCAATAAAGTCATCACCGGATCCACCGTCCACGATGGCTCTACCTTCGCCAATGATACCGGCGTAGTCATTCCCTTCACCCAGCTCGATCAAGTTCTGTTGGGCGGCACGGTTAGGTGTCACCGTTCCGGAGAACGAAACCGAGTCATCGCCATCACCCATCTTAAGATAAACCGGGATGGTGGGCACCTGGGAAACAGGAGCAGCCGGTGTGTTTGGCCCTGGGGCAATCGCATTGCCATCTTCATCCAGAACCGGTGCTCCGAGGAAGACCACATCATCACCGCCAGCGAAGTCACCGTAGATGCTATTGACATACTTGAAGGTATTGGTGCGACCGTAGGCAGTCACCTTGATCGTCCGTCCAGCCTCCGGCTTGGTAGGATCGGTAAATCCAATGTCACGGACAATATAACTTTCATTGATGTGCTGAAGGTCCTCCCTGAGGTCGGTATCCGGATCATCAGCCTGTGGTGTATTGCCAATATTTCTGGAACCGGAGCGGTCACCCACGTTCAGGTAGAGGGCGGATCCAGTGGTGGCATTTTCAACCCATGCCTGTGGGCTGTTTAAGCTGGCTGCCAGATAGACCGGCTTAGGAAGTTGCAGTGTGCCGATCTTGAACCGTGCGGTTTTGGTGATCTTCACGAAGAGAATCTTAATCCGGACAGAGACGGTGAGGACGATCGGTGTCTCACCGGCACCGGCAGCGCGGAAGCTGAAGCTCATACCGAAGGATGCCAATGAAATACCAAAGATCTTCGCTTTGACCTGAGCGGATCCGCTGAGCAGGAATTCATACTGGGCATTCCCCAGGGTGTCTCGTTCGACTTCATCGCCACTGATCTTACCGTCATTATTGGTATCGGTTCCAAGGTATCCGGAACGGACGTGGAAACTAAAGTCACCGAAGAGTCCGGTTCCACCACCACCAAGGCTAACATAACCACTGATGTTGATATCGAACATGCCTTCCGAATCGAGGTAGAAGCTACCTGAAAGTCGGGCGATACCAAAGAAGTCGAGATCGACACTGAAGGCGATCGACCATGAGTTGTTGCCAATTTCAATCCGGAAGTCGGCATCAATCTTGATCACCTGAAGAACCTCGATCTTACCAGAAACGTCGAGGATGAAGGTGTTGGCGGTCAGGTTTTGCGTGCCAAGGACGCGGTCAATATTCGTTGTGTTGATAATCAGAAGTCCGGAGGCTTCAAACGAGGCGATGGTGACATCGGCATCAACAATGACATTCAGGGCGAGAGCCAAACCATTCTGACCTGCAGGTTGGTTCACATACACGGCAGCCCCACCGGATGCGGAGAAGGTAAGAACGCCAGCGACATTAAAGCTAACATCAAAGAGGAACTCAAAGCCGTTCTGGCCAATAAAGAGTGATACCGATCCTTGTGCCGTTGCAATGCCGATAAACTCGACGCTACCTTGCATAGCCAAGAGGAACCCTGGAGGGATCGTTGTCGTCGCCAATTGCTGGTTCACACCCGTCGTGTTGAGTTGGATCACCGCACTCATGGTGAAGTCGAGTCCAATGGCATCACCAAATTCCGTGTCGAGTGAGACCGCGGCGCGTGCCACCAGACCATCGCTATTGATGCGGAAGCCACCATCGACTTTCACCGATCCAATGCCATCGATTTCAAGGCTGGCAAGGACAAGCAGTTCGATGCCTGGATCGTCTCCGGCAAGATCAAGCGTAAAGCGAACATAACCAACAAATTCAAAGCTATCCGAAACGGTCAAGATTCCGGCAAGTTCAAGTTTGAATCCTCCCACGGTCTGGATCGTGACAATATCGGTGATAAGATTGCCACCGGCGTCACGCGCAAATCCATCAAAGACGGTCAGTTGTGATCCATCGCTTCGGTCGTAGGTTTTGGTTTTGGTTTTGAAGTTGGTGACCTCACGGGTGGAGCCGAAGGTATTGATTTCAAGAATGAGGATTCCGGCGAGTTCAACTTCTGGAATATCGGTATTGGAGAGAGAAAGAACGACGCGACCCACCACTCCGGTTTCGGTTCCGACATAGACATCGAAGTTCAGGGTTCCGGTCAGGGTTCCGAGCAGTGGGATGGTGGTGCTGACAGCACCTACGACGGACAGGCGACCACCATCAGCATCGGCAGCAACCGTAATCTGCAGGAAGCCAACCAACTCGATGAAGTCACCGATGATTAACTCGGCTTGGATGATTGCGGTGGCGTAGACCTCGGGAGTTCCGTCAGCGCGACGGCTACCATCGATGCCAGGTGCGCTTTCAAAGATGGTGAAGGAAGCTTTGTCCTCTTCATTGACAACGCCGTCACCATTGGAATCAATCGTTCCGGCCTCGGCAAACCCGGGAAGCTCATCACCGTCGATAATGGCAAGGAAGGAATCAGGAAGCTGGAAGATCACATCCTGCATCGTGGTATTCACCACCACCGTAACTGATCCGCTTGCCTTAAACAGGTTACCGACATCTGGTAATCCGATATCAGCACCAGCAGAAACGCGGAAGGAGCCGGCAAGACCAATATTTTCACCTGCACCCAGACCCGTCTGAACGACCAAGAGACCCGTTGCCTCACCAAAGTTGATCGAAGATTCGCCGGCACCAAAGGAAAGTGAGGCATTGACAAAGAGCTCAAAACGCGTGGGGCTCAAGCTCAGGTAGAAGCCACCTTCAAGGCTCATGATGTCCGTGGATGTTCCCGGAGGACGGATGCGGGCGTAACCCACCAACTCAATCGCGAAGAGTTCAGGTGCCAAGACAAAGGTCTCGGTGCGATCCGCTCCACCGTCGAGCCCCTTGAACGTCAAGGTTTCGGTCTTCTGCTGCGAGGTCAGGTTCAGCTGCAGCATTCCCTCGGCATTCAGGTAGAGACCGTATTGCTCAAGGAAGGAGAAATTCGTGCGGAGGGCTGCAACTCCCCAAATCTGAATATTGTCGGAAACTGTGCGTGAGTTATCAACGACAAAGCGACCGGCCGTGGCTCCGACGGAGCCGAGTTTGTAAAGTGATAGTTGGGCGTTAAAGTCCAACTGGAAGACACTACGGGTGGTGTCAAATTCCATGATCACCTCACCGGACAGTTCAATGATTGGCTCATCAAGGAAACCTGCACCATTAAGAACAATACCACCGCTGATCTCGATGAAGAACGATTCCGATTCGGTCAGAATCTTAATGGCGGATGTGCTGGCTTGCCCAAGGTTGCCAGCGGTGTCAGCCCATGCTCCTTCGATGAACTGCACTTCCATGATCCCGGTATCCAGTTGACCTTCATAGAGGTAACGGAAGGTGTTATTACCGAGATTATATACATCAACAAAGACGAGGTTTTGTGCCTGCGCTCCGGAGAGGATGAATTCCGCGTCGGTATCCAAGATCGTCGAAAGATCCACTTCGGTGCCGTCAATAGGCGTATAGGTGACATCAAAATACGGTCCGGCACGGGTTGGATTAGCAGTATCATCGGCAACAGCTGCGACGTTGATGGGCGGAGCATCAATATCGGTTTGATTGACGGTGCGCCCGTTCTCAATAGCCCAAGTATCGGCATTGAAGGTCACGATGGCATTGGCGGTGCTTTCGCCATTGGTCAGGACATAACGGAAGCGACCATTACCCAAATCGATGGGTGCCTCGTCCAGTTCCACGGTGATCAGGTTGCCATCAGTATCCTTCACCTGGACGGTGATTTCATCATCGGCATCGGTGATCGTGTCGTAATCGATGTCAAAGGTCACAAACTGCCCCCCAACGGTTCCGCGGATGCCATTGAACTGAATATCAATGACACCATCGGTATCAGCGGGCACCTGCTCGGCGGCGATGTAGCCACTGGCTTGCTCGGAGGTTACCTTATTGCCATTGGCATCTTTCCAGGATCCGGCAAGGAACTGGATACGGAAGTTATCGCTGTTAGCGCCCGACTGCAGGAAGTAGCGGAATTTATTGCCGCCCAAACTGACAGGTACTGCTTCGACATTAATGGGGTTGCCTTCTCCATCGAAGAGGAGGAACTCAGCGCCCTCGTCGAGGATCGTATCGGGGTCAATCGGCGCGGTGGTTGATCCGGTTTGTAGTCCGGCATCATTAATCGTCGGAGTATAGACATCATCAAAGACAATATCGATATAACCACGGCCGTTGAGTGTCTCCCGGTTTTCGGTGGATCCCGATGGTGGGTTGCTCAAGTTGGCGCGAGCCACGTTGACAGTAAAGCGTTCGGTTTCCTCAAGGTTGGTATGACCGGCAGAGTCAGAGAAGGTGTTGGCCACAATCGTGAGTGTATAGACACCGATCGCCAGATTCTCACTGAGGGTATAGCGGAAGGTATTGGTGCCACTGATCCTCTCAGGAATACCCTCAAAACGAATCTCGGTTCCATCAGGTGCCGTAAGGGTCAGTTCATCTCCATTGACCGAGTCATGGTTCAGGGTATTGCCATTGGATGGGCGGAAGGTTACATCGATATATCCAGCGTCATTGATCTCGGCAAGCCCGATCTCCGAACCGTTCAAGCTATCGGTTTGGTCACCGCGCACGACCACTGAATCGGCGGTGCTACCCTGGACGGTGTAGGAGCGTGTGAAGGCGTGGTTCGTTTCACCGGATCCGTCTTCCCAGGAATTCACAATGAAGTTGAGGTTCACCTGACCGACCTCAAAATCACCACTGATGAAGTAGCGGAAGACATTTCCGCCGATCGCTAACGGGTTGTTATCGGTGAGTAAGGCGGCGGTTCCAACACCGATACCGGAGAGGTTGAATTCAGGATCACTATCGAGCACCGAGCTCTCCACCAAATCCTGTCCTGCACTGCCGGCAAAGAGGATATCGATGTAGGTCCGGTCGTTGGAAATGACAATATCACCGGCCGTGGCGCTGGTCTCATTTTTGAGCTGCACGGCATCACCGGGCTGGGTTCCTGTAATCACTCCGTCAACGACGCTGAAGCCAACCGATGTAGGATCAATATCCACTTTGATGGTGAATGAAGAACCAGGGGCGGTGGCGTCATCCGCGATGATGTAAGTGGTAGGAACGCTGAGTGTTTGCGTATCAGGCGAGTAGCTGACTGAGAGCGTTTCATTCAAAGTCACCACAACACCGGCGGGTGCTTCAAACTGAATACCCGGTGTATTTAAATCGAAGTCAATAAATTCGAGGTTGCCATCGGTCAACGACCCAGGGTCCAGCTCGAAGCCGGCTGGTGGTGTGACGCCATTGGCAACATCAAAGATCACGTCGAAGACGATCGGCCCTTTATCACCGGGCTGGAAGTTTCCTCCGGCAGGTGTGTTGACATCCTGGTCATCGACATCCCCCGCACTCAGGCTGCTGTCGACATAGGACCAGGCGTTGGCAAGGAAGGTCAGCTGCACCGTGCCATCGATTTCACCGGAAGCATTCTCGGCAAAGTTACCTTGCAAGAAGTAGCGGTAGGTATGGCTGCTATCACTCACACGGATCGGAGCCGTGCTATTGTCCAAGGTAATCGTCCCAAGCCCGGCACCGGTCAAACGGAATTCCGGGGAAAGGTCGGTGATCGAACTCTCAAGGAAGTCGAGTGTGCCGGTGGTCGGACTGACAAACTCCACATCGATAAACGTGCGGCCATTGATGGTATTGATGTCGAGGTTGGCTCCGGTGGTTGGGTCAACCAGACGGGCGCTGGCGCCTTCGACAACAAACCCGAGCGTAAAGGCGTCATTGCCAATCCCAGGTGTCACCACCACGCCATTTTCATCGACGATATCGGCATGTTTAAAGGCATCCTCGGCAAAGCTCAGTTGATAGTCTCCCTTGGTGAATGGTGCATCCACCAAATAACGGAAGCGGCGAACACCGGTGGTGCGCAGGGCTGCGACCAAGAGAGCCTTTTCATAGGCCGCACCCGTGCCGGCAGCATCCGGCACATCGGACGCCGTGAGGACAACCTCATCGCGGTAGCCACTTGGATCGGAATCATCTTTGACCACACGCACAATCCGGTCTTCCAACTCGCCCTCAGACGCTCTGAAGACCAGTGCGGCAGTTTCCACAATACCAAACTCATTGATGATGGTATCGACAGGAACCACTACTCCAGTCAGGGAAGGTCCATTTCCGCTGAGCGTAAATTGGGCATCCAGCAGAGAATCAAAATCGAGCGACACCGAACCGGATGAGGCGTAGTTGACATCCACATAGTAGTAATCATCTCCATCCGTATGTCTGAACATGTTTGCCTCATTGTTGATGACACCGGAATCAATCACACCACCGTCACCGACAGGAGCAATCAGGTCGGCAGTCGGTTGACCTCCACCCGGGATCGCGGTGGCGTCCGTAGCAATTTCAAATTCCACTTCATCCCCGGCTGCATTGCGGAAGCCCATCTTGAGCTTACCGTAGATCGAGAGCAGCTCGACTTGGTCTGGGATATCCGCGAGGAAGAGAACGGTCACATCACCATTGGCAACATTCGACAAGTCAGCGTAGAGCTTACCGGAAATACTGATGTTGTTATCGATAAAGTTCAGCTGTCCACCGACCAGGAATTTTCCGTCGGTGGAGATCTTGATAAACACCTTACCATTAAACAGAGTCTGCGAAGTATAGATCGAGAAGATGCGGGCACTTCCGGAAATAACCAACGGTGAAGTGAAGGCTGCGGTAAAGCCGTTGAGAGCTGGGTTGGCAGCCACCAATCGAGCTTGGGTGGCAACCTGACTGCGCACGGTGTCCAGCCAGGTAGAAACATCGATATCACCGGGAGCGGCAAAGGCGGAACCACGGAGAGCAAACGGATCATCGATCGATGGCAATGTTTTAAAGAACTCAACACTTCCGACAAAATCAGCAATCGTCAGGCCGGAGTTAGGCTCAACGGTGATTGGAATGTCAGCATTCAGCAGAACACTCAATGGTCCGAGCTCGGAAAGAGCAAAGCGGATTCCGAAACCACCGATGCCAGCGATGGCAAATTTTCCTTCAATCCCGATAAAGAACACGCGCTGCTGAACTGGAGTCACCGTATCGAGGGCTGAGATGATGTTGTATTGCTCATCGAGACGAAGGATCCCTCCGATCAATGTGGCTGATACTTCACCACCAAAGAGATTACCCTCAATACTCACTCCCATCGACTCGATGCCGATGATCGGGTTTTTGCCTTGGAAGAGAAGATCAGGAGAAATCTTAATGCCAACCACAGAACCTGAGAAGGTCATTCCCTTCATCCCTTTGATCTCAGTGACCTCGGCGGAAAGAATTAAGACAAAATCACCAGGGTCATTTTCAATGTCATCCCACTGGATACCAATCTGGGTAATCTTGATTGGAATGAATGAAGGCCACTTGAACGACTCACCCGTGGCGGAACCAATGCTGATAAAGACCCCGAACCCAGGCAGAGTATCGAAGCTGCCGTCACCCATGATGCGGAACTGGCGGGCTTCACCCGTGAGCAGCAGCGAGCCAATCTTGACCGTGGCTCCGACACTGACGAAGGAAACGAGCGCCTCATCTGCAGTGGCTCCCGTATCGAGCATGAAGTCGGTCGCACGCAGCGTCACAAAAGTGCTCAAATTCAATTCAAGGGTATCGACATGGAATTTAAAGGCTTTGACCCGACCATTTTCAAATTCGAGGGTCGCACGAACAGCTTCGGTATTCTGCACGCCATTGGTAACGTCGGTGGCATCGTTGCGATCACTCATCGATCCGCTGATCGGTTTACCAGGAAGGAAGCGAACGCCACCGGAAGCGATGTAAATTTCACCATTGAAGACCACTGGGTTTTCGGCATCGAAGTTAACGGTGAAGTTGTTCACGCCGATCCGGATGTCATCGAACTCAAGGATCGTGCCAATCTTAATGGCGGCGGTCTGGCTGCTGGCAACGGTGCCGTCGGCATTGAGCGCTGTGCCGGAGTTCGGGGCATCGAGGCAACCATAGCAGATCTCCGCATTCCCCAGAGTGAAGCCGTTGTCGCGGATCGTCACATCATTGAGTGTGCCCATGATATTGACCGACGGGAACTTGATCACCGCTTTATTCACAGTGATCAATTCTTGTGCCATGCCTTCCGTGGCGGATCCTTCAGCTCCAAATGAGGGATCATAGTTTACGTTGATTCCGTTGGCGGTGACGTTGACCACATCCGGCACGTCAATTTCGAGAACTCCCACACGCAGCCCCCATCTACCGGTCAGGCTGATATCAACGTTACCACTCAGGAGGCCAAAGGCATCAACAGCAACGTCAAAGGTGCCGAGCAGACCAAGCATTTCCACTTTAATGCCGCTATCGGACTGGGCATTGCTCTGGTTGGTTGTCTGGCCATTGGCATCGGTGGCATTGCCACCACCACCAAAGGCGAGGCTGGCACGGTTGACTCCAATCCCCACGGTCAAAACAAGCAGGCCATCTTTGAAGCCGATATCTTCCAGACCAACGGTTGGTCCCTCGACCGTGAGCGGTCCGATATTGATTGGTCCTCCGCCGGTGGCTGATCCGGCAACGGTGGGATCAACAGTAAACGACTGGGTAATATTGCCCGCATTGACGCTGCCGGCGGGTTTGTTCCCCAAGCTGGCAAATGTCCCGTTCGTAAATGTGACACGCACCTGACCACCTTTGAACAAGGAAGGTGCCGGTGGAGTCGGAGCGGGCTGACCGGGTTGCGCTGGTGCTGCTGGCAGAGCATCCATCGGTGTCAGGAAATAACGGTAAGTGACACTCTGGGCGGTATCTTCAAAGCCGGAGATCAAAAGTGGCAGGTTACCGCGGAGGACTGGTGTGCCATTCGGGTTCAGTTTGATCCGATCCAATCCGGTGCCACTCAAGGTAAATGGAGTGGTGTCGGTGATCGTGTCCTTGTTGATTGCCGTGCCATCTTGCGAAGTGAAAGTGATATCGAGATACTGCTTCTGGTTCATGGCAGCGGCATCCACTGCTCCACCATTGGCGGGGCTGGAAATGCTAGCCGTAGCACCAGGCAAGGTATTCGCATCGGGAACCACATTGAAGTATTCAATTTCAGTAAAGTTACCGATACCTCCATTGTCTGAGAACGAGCCGGCGTTGAACTCGACGGTGATGCGGCTATTGAGCTGGTCACTGGTGAGTGTGCCACCGGTCAACTGGTAGCGCCAAGTGTTGGGCTTACCTGGCACGCTGGCAGGAGTGCCGTTAAAGACGAGGTTATGGTTCGTGCTACCATTGACCTTGACGACAAACTCCTGGGCAACATCGGTGATCGTCGCATTGTTTAGTCCAACGTTGTTGAGGTCATTGTATTGGACATCGATGTAACGCTTGGTCAGCAGGTCATTGCCGACAATGACACCTCCAGTGATAGGACCGGCAAGGTCCGCCGTTGGGAAGAAGTCGGTTCCGCTGAAGCCATTGTTATTGCCTGCGCTGTTATCGACCGCGCCTGCGTCCAGCCCCATCTGATCCATGATCGAGAAGCCACGCACCTTAAATGAGGTCAGTTTAAATCCGGCAGCCTCGGTGATTGAGAAGGAAGCACTTCCCTTCACTGCCACCAGGGATTTACCATTTTCATCATTGATCGATACCGACCCTCCGCCGATGAGCACATCCAGATCACCATTCGGGCGACGTGAGATAACGAAGGTGCCGCCAACACTGAAGCGGTTGCCAATGCTGAACTCGGCTCCACGTGCGATGAAGGAGAACGTGCCCGGAGCAATCGACTGTCCTCCGAGATCAACCGCGACGGTCGAGGTGTTGATCAACAGAGTTACAGCACCTTTGACAACTAGTCCATCAAGTCCCACAAGAGCCAGATTACCCGTTGCCTTCACCGCATACAGCCCCTGGCCTGCGGCACCAACACTCTTATAATCGACGACTCCGTCTGAAAGTAATACTCCGATCGCGTCAGGATTAAGTGAGCCGTCCAATGCCTCGAATGGGCCCTTACCAATAAACAGATCAATATCCGTGCCTGAGAAGGTATCGCCAGAACCGGAAAGGTTGCCGCGGAACTCAACAAAGTCACCAAAGTCGATCGCGATATCGAGCAAGACAAAGCTAAAGGCGGCATCGGAAAGTTTAACACTGATGCTTTCCTCACCCACGAGAAGCTTGAGATCGACAGCGGCACCGGTGGTATTGATTCCTCCACCAATCTTGGCAGAGGCACCAGATCCTCCCGAGTCACCATCACCTACCTGCACACGTCCGGCGAGTTGTGCCACAATACCATTCGGTAAGAAGATGATGGCGCCACTGGCATTCACCAAACCTTCAGGCAAATCGTCCGAAGCATCAATACGCACATTGACGGCAGCAATGGACAGGGCTTCGACAGGTGCGGATGTTGGAGTGACGCGCAGCTGACCTTTTTCAAAGGCATAATTCCCGATCAGGGTAAAGCCGCCAATCGTCAGTGTTGCGTTAATGGCCTCGGCTCGGAAGAATGGTCCCTTCTTCAGCTTGAGCACGGTGGTCTCGGTTTGACCGTTGGCATTGATAAAGTCAAAGCGCTCATTGACGGCTATGCCCAAAGTGTTGATCTGGAATTTGAGATCTGCCGTAATCCCTCCACCAATCTGATTCATCAGCGCCTGGGTCAGCCCCGTGGTGCCGCCAAACTCACCAGCGATACCTTGCTGGGTAATGATAATGCTACCGTATCCATTGCGGAGGAAGACGCCGACGTCATCGGCAGTGCCAGCCCCCTTCGGATCTCCAAGGAAGATCGAGACATCGGATAAACCGATACGGATGACTTTGACATTGGCGGCCGTGGTGATCTGCTCGAAGAAGAACACAGCCTCGATCGTCTGACCCATGACAGTGAGTGAAACAGGAGCCGCAGGAACGGTATCCGACCCGGCTGCGCCAGCCTGCAGTTTGAAGTAGGGCCCCTTCTGCACATTGATCGTCACAGATCCGGCACCACCAACTTCAACCGTCCGGGTCACCTTGACATGGGTTGTGTTGATCTTGAGGAAAATGTTGTCTGCAGAGAACTGGATATCCTGGCTTAAGCTAGGTGAGAGGCTGAGACCCACCTGAAGGTCTGCCGCGATACCCGCCTGGGTAATGAGGATGACGCCACTCTGAACGGTGGCAGTGACAAAGACCTCATCGCCGTCGCCTAACTCAAGCACCACATCTTTCAGGGCAATCACAATCTCACCGGTAGCAGATTTCTGGAAGACAAAGTTACCTGTCAGGCGCTGACCGAGAACATCGAGGTAAACGTTGGTGCCGGAAACGGTCAGCCCCGCTGCGATCGTCACGGCTGGAGTGCTTGGGATACCGTCGACATCGAGGTCGTAGCTGATACCAACACGCGGTGCGGATGGTGTAGCACCGGCTGTGGTCAATGAGTTAAACCCAACGCTGAAGGTTCCGCCAACGCTAACACCCGGGATGGTCACCGTTACGGTCACGGTGATCAGTCCGACAATACCACCATTCGGACCGGAGATGATTTCAAGCGTGCTTGGAATCGTTTTCGAGGTGTCGGTTGGATCGACCGGGCTTTCGGCGCGAACGAACTCCTTACCATCGGCAGACAGGGAGATCAGCACATTATCCAGCATAATGCGGGTCACAGATACATCCGCTGCAGCGCCAGATCCGCCGATCTTGTTATCGCTACCGAGATCGGTCTGGCGAATAAAGGTAAAGTCGGCGGCAATGATCTGCCCCCCCAACTCGATCTCCAGCCCTTCTACTTCGACCGAGACATAAGGTCCTTTAGGAAGGTTGAGTGTGGTTTCGACATCACCGATGCGGAAGCTCTCATTGACCACCTCCAAGGTGTTATTGATCCGGACGGTGACCCGATCCACTCCGATACCCTGACCACGCTCGATGAAGACCATGGCGGTAGCGGCAAACTCACCGGCAAGTCCACGTGGAGAAATCAGCAGTTGTGCGGTGCCACCTGTAATCCAGAGTCCGACATCGTCGCTGTTATTTTCAAAACCTTCCGTGCCTCCGTTGTCACCGAGGAAGAGGCTGAGGTCGCTGATGGCAAGTTTGAGCGTTTTTTCATCGTCCGTGGTATTGAACTGACCATCGAGTCCCGGGCTGGTCACTTGCTCGAAACTAAAGTTGCCGGACAGGCTCTGACCAAAGAGATCAAGGCTGAAGTTCTCGATATCGACTCGGAAGTAGATACCAGCTTCCAGGTTGACCATCAGGTCTCCTGAGCCATCAGCACTGGCAATGGGGAAGGTCGAATGCAGTGCCTTGTTCGTGGTGTTGATCGTGACTGTCACCGTGGCGGTGGTTTGAACCAGCCCTGGGATATTCAGATTAATCGTGCCACCAATGACACCTGCGACACCATCAGGAGAAATGACCAGACCGATTGTCCCTCCGGTCATCCGGAGTCCGGCATCGTCAGTGAAGTCATTGACCGTGCCCATGTCGTCACCGAGGAAGAACCCGATGTTGGATCCACCCAAACGAATCACCGTGCTTGGCGGCGCAGTGCCAATCGCAGGAATGGTGCTGCGTTCGAAGAAGAAGTTACCACTCAGCGTCTGACCTGCCACCGAGAGCGTGCTGTTAGCTGCGGTGAAGCGGATGTAATCCCCGGCGTCCAGCTCGAGGCGGATATCGGTTCCTCCAACTTCAAACAACTGGTCGATTTGCTTGCCGGTATTGTTAATTTCAAGAACCAGATCACTGCTGAGTGAAATGCCAGGAATATTCTTGAGCTCCACCGTGCCGCTGATCCGTCCAGCCAAGCCTTTGGTCACCACTGTTCCAACCGTCTCTTCAACCACGAGCAAGGCTCCGGTGCCGTTGGTAAGAGCGACATAATCTTTCTGACCATCACCGAGAGTGAGGGCGACATCGAGAGCTGAAATACTCAGCATGCTACCGGTCGGTGTTGTCAGTTTTTCAATGGCGAAGCTACCCGAGAGGCTCTGACCAGCAATACTGAGAACGGCATTGGTCACTCCGATACGGAAATACGGTCCGGCAGGAAGATCAATCTGCACGGTGTTATCGCCCACCTGCACCGAATCAATAACACGACCGTTGGTGTTGTTGATTTCCAGGCTAAAGGTCCCGCTGAGTTCAACACCATCGACCAGTCCACCGATATCGACTGTGGCGCTTAAGGTTCCGGCGATACCTCCGGTGTTCGGCATAATATTGCCGTTGGTGTCGGTTGAATCAGGAAGGATGAGCAAGGTGCCACTACCGTTGGTGATCGCAATCCCGGCAAAGTCGATATTGAGGTTCTGAACGATCAGCGTCAGACGGTCCTGACCATTGGCATTGGTTTCCTTACGGACAAAGAAATCAGCCTCAAGCACGATATCCGCGACCGTGATATTTCCGCCGATGGCAGCAAACTCAAAGAAAGGTCCACCCTCGATACGGGTGCTGGCAGCGTCATCAAGAATGACAGGAGTCAGTCCGGTGTTGACCCGGATAATGATTTCATTGGCGGAAATGCTAACCGGGCCGAGGTCGAGTGAGGCTCCGAGTGTCAGCTGGCCGGCAACCCCTTGTTGGGTCACGAGGAAGGCACCATTGATGTTGGTCAGTTCGGCCAAACCGTCGCCCAAATTAAGGTTGGCATTTTCAACCACAAACGAGAGGTATTTACCACCGTCTGCCCGCACGCCCTGCTCGAACTGGAAGGTGCCGTTGAGCGTCTGACCTGCAATCACGACATCAATGTCAGCGGCACGGAAGCGAAGGAAGGGTGCTCCAACTCCTGCGGCAGGAACCGTCAAAGTAACATCGTCCGCACCAGGGATCTGGATGGTCTCGGTCACGGCTACTGTGCCGGTGTTGAACAGAAGCGACATGTTCGCTGCGATCGTGATGCCGGGAATGCTTTCTGTGAAGTTACCGCTGATGGCACCCGCGATACCATTTTGATCAATCCGGATCGCTGCGCGTCCCTGGCTGATGCTGATCAAATTCTGTGAACCATCGCCAATGCCGATAAAGACATCGCTGGCGGCAATGCGGAGAATTTGCTGTCCACCTTCAGTGACTTGCTCAAAGACAAAGTTACCGCTCAGTGTCTGACCGAGAATGTTTAGCTCCAGTCCAGTCGCTGCCACCTGGAGATATGGTCCGGCGGCGATGTTCAGGTTAACCACGCGGGTTCCGATAGTAACCACCTCTTGCACCGCCTCGGTGCCGGTGTTGATACGAAGGCTAAAGTGACCGCTGAACCCAAGATCAACACCTGGGACGGTCAGAGCCACCGTGCCACTGGCTTGTCCAGCGAAGCCGGCTGGAGTGATAACAAAGGCACCTTCACCATTGGTGATCGAAAGTCCGGCGTCATCAGCATCCCCTGCTCCACCACGGTCACCGAGGAAGATATTCAGGTTGGTGACGCCAATCTTGATAAACTTCGGTGCGGTCAAGCCTCGATCGCGCGCCTCTTGGGTGATCTCGCCCTCGGTTTGCTCAAAGCTGAAGGTGCCACCCAACTCTTGGCCGAAGATCACTACTTGCGGGATCGTTGCTGTGATCCGGATAAACTGTCCGGCTGGCAGTGTCGTTGCCACTCCCCCAACATCAAGAGTCTGGGATGTTGGAGTGGTGTTGATTTCCAGTTTGGCAGTGATGCCGGAACCAAAGTCGATGTCTGGAGTCGGAAGGTTGAAGTTCAGTGTGCCTTCAATGATTCCAGCGAAGCCGGCAGAGCTAAAGCGAAGAGTCGATGCCGGACTGGTCAGTGTGATGTAAGGAGTAAAGATCTCGTTATTCTGAGCATCACGGGTGCTGGCGCCGAAGCTCGCACTGAGATCTGTGATACCGATCTCGATGAATTCCTCGGTCATGGTGAACCGGAAGTCACCCGAGACCATCTGACCTGCAATGTTGAGGTCAAAGTCGTCTACAGTTACCGTCGTTGTCGGTGTGTCAGGCACCACCACGATGTCAGCAGGAAGCCCACTGGAGGTTGATGGCAGTTCCAGAGAACGACCCACTCCAGCGGTGGAGGCATAGACAACGCGAACACGACCACTGAGGGAGAAGCCTTCCAGACCAATCACCTGCACCACACCTTCACCGACGAAGGTTTCGCCATCGGCGGAGCGGGCAAAGCGGGCATCGGTCAGCAAGAAGCCTTGGGCAGCAGGGTTGATTTCACGTGTCGCAGGGTCATCACCGATGAAGGCTGGACCATTACCAACAAAGACAACACCGGAGCCACTCTCAATCGAACCGTTATCGATCTCTACCAGAATGTAATCACCAATGGCAAAGGATGCTGAAACCTGCACCTCGATACCTCCGTTGGTCGTAATAGGAGCGAGATCAATCACAAACTCACGCTCACCTAACATGATGCTTTCATCCACCGAACGACCGGTGGTGTTAATCAGCACATTGACCGAGGCACCCAGGCTTACATCTCCACCCTCTTCACCCACGCTGAGGCTACCGACCAAGTTACCGGCAATACCATCGGCGTAGAGAACCACAAATCCTTCGGCTGCGGCAACATCTTCACCACCGACACTGAGGGCGGCATCTGCAATCGCGATCCTTGTTGTGATCTCACCTGTCGTTCCATCAGTGGTCTGGTCAAAGACAAATCCACCGACAATGGCAACGGGTCCGACATTAAGGGCTCCACTAACCACTTCCACACGGACATAAGGACCGGCAGGCAGAACGCCTAAGCCGTCACCCAGGTCGACTTCTGACCCAGTCGTATTTAAAAGGAAACTAGCATCCGTCACATCCAGGCTGAGGCTATCTCCCAGGGAGGCGCTGATGCCAGCATTGGCTACCCGCAGTCCGAGCCCTTGGGAATTGACCACCAAAGCTGTGGAGGCGGCGGTGACGACGATGATATCATTGGTGCCATCATTCAGGGCAAGGCGGAAGTTAGTGACCAAGAGTCGGACCACCTGCTCACCACTCGCCAAGGTCACTTGCTCGATCAAGACCAGATCCGCAGTCACCTGCTGTGACATCACGTTGATCAGCACCCCGGCAACCTCAACCTTAAATTCATTGGCTGCCGTATCGAAGGTCACGGTGGCGGTGCCGGACATCGTCACATCAGGAACATTCAGCGCAATCACACCGGTGAAGTTGCCAGTCACGCCTGTGCTGCGCAATGTCAGCTCACCGCTCGCCAATGTAACACTGACAAAATCAGTGGTGCCATCACCGAGTCCGAGAGAAACGTCATCAAAACTGAGGATGGTGACTTGCTCACCAGCCTCATCGCGTTGTTCAAAGGCAAAGTTACCTCGGAGTGTCTGACCGGCAATTTCCAATGACAGGTTGGTGCCGCCAGCACGGAAGTAATTTCCAGCATCGAGCTCAAGTTGCTGGGTGATGTTGTTGACCACAAATTGTTCATCAATTGCGCGACCTGTCTGGTTCAACTCAAGTGTGAGTGTGCCACTGAATTCAATACCAGGAAGGTCGGTTGCAACATCAACACTCAACTGGCCGGCAACCCCATTGCCGGTTGGATTCGGTGAGCTAATGATCAGGAAATATCCTTCGCCATTGGTGAGGCTGATGAATTCGCGATCACCATCACCCAGACCCAGCGAGGCATCGGTGATGGCAATCCGGATCGCAGTGGTGTCATCGGATGGATCATCCACAAGAGTGCCACGATCCAAAACAACACTTTCGAAAACAAAGTTACCGCTCAGTCGCTGACCGGCGACAGCGAGGATAATGTCATTCCCTTCGAGGCGGAAATACGGACCGGCAGGTAACTCAAGGCTGCGGGTCGCAGCTCCGACGCGGAAGGACTCCTCAATGGCATTACCGGTGGTATTGATTTGAAGTGTCAGCTTACCTTCAATGCGAAGGGCATCTGCTGGCAGGATTTCAACCCGTGCGGAGATTTCAGCGGCAAAGCCATAAGAAGTGATCAGGAAGAGTCCGGATCCCTCGGTGAGACGAAGTCCGGCATCTGCGGTTCCAATCGAGATCTCAGCATTGGCAACGGCGACACGAATGATACTGGTATTTTCAACAGGGTTGGTAACCTGCTCAAAGCTGAAGTCGCCTTTGATCGTCTGACCCGCAACGGAGATTTCAGCCTGGGTCACATTGAGGCGCACCGTGTTGGCGGCAACTCCCAGATGATTGCTGGCGGTGGTGTTAAGTTCAAAGTCGACCGTGCCATCGAGAGTGACACCATCAACGTTGAGGATCGGCACGATGCCTGTAACCAAAGCGGCCACTCCGTCAGGCAAGAAGAGGAACTGGGCAGAGGCAACCGTCACCCCGATAATGGGTTCGGTCTCGGTGCCACCAATGCCGAAGCTCAGATCCGTGACGGTCACGCTGAGCGCTTTGGCACCGCTGGTGAGGGTGGTTTCGGTGATTTCAAAGTCAGCCTTCAAGCGGAGGTCGGCAATGACCAAGGTAACATCGTCACCGGCAACGCGGAACGTCTGACCGGCATCAATCTGTAAATTCAAAGTGGCTGATCCGACGCGCAGCGTTTCATCCACTGCGGCGCCTGTGTTATTCACCTCAAGGGTAAGTCCACCTTCGAGGGAAATGCCTTCGACGCCGAGATGCACATCACCGGAAATCCGACCCGCCAGTCCGGCAGCCGTGACGACAAAGAGCCCCGTGCCGTTATCCAATGTCAGCAGCCCGTCAGCCAAATTGATGGCGACGTTGTTAAAGCCAACACGGACGATTTGAGAGTCGAAGTCTTCACCGGTTCCTCCGGGGAGTCCATCTGCACCCAGTGACTGCACTTGCTCAAAGGCAACATCACCGGAAAGCGTCTGACCGAAGAGGTTGACTTGAACGTTGCTTGCTTCAATTCGCACATAAGGACCAAATGGCAGTTCCAAGGTGTAGGTCTGACCGGCGATGACAAAGTCTTGGTTGACCGCGGCATTGGTATTGTTGATCCGAAGTGAGAAGTCACCGCTAACCGAAACGTCCGGTCCGAGGTCGATACCAATCGTGCCATTGATTTCACCGGCAAGACCGGCATCGGAAATGACCAGAGCACCCGATCCGTTGGTCAGCGAAACAATATCCGATCCTCCGGAGGTCAGGGCAAACTCAACTTCGGTAGCACGGATGGTCAACAGGCTGGCACCCGTGGTTTGATTGGTGGTCGACTCAATCGCAAAGCGTCCTTGGATACTCTGACCGGCAACAATCAGTCGGGCCGCAGCTTCCACACGGAAGAACTGACCAGCAGGCAGATTAATGTCCACCTGTGAGGCGCCCACCATGAAGCTCTGATCGACAGCGTCAGGTGTCGTATTGATCGACACTTCAAAGGTTGCCTCGGGAGTGCCAATACCTTGGAAGATGATTCCCGGAATTCTGACATCAACACCACCACTGATGGTTCCAGCGATGCCAGCCTCGGTCACGATCAGGACGCCGGAAGCATTCACAATCGCGACACCGGCGGTGGCTGAGCCCAGAGTGATACCTACATTGGCGGCCGCAATCGTCAGCGTCGATCCGTCATCGGCTGTGCCAAAGATGCCGTCAGGTCCTTCGGTCACAGCCTGACTGAAGGAGAAATCACCGGTGAGGCTCTGCCCCATGATATCGAGCGTCGCATTGATGGCTTCAAATTGTTTGACCTCAGCGCCATCGACAAATGTCACCGCCACTCCAGGACCGGTACTTCCGGCAATCGTAAGCACCTCAGAAATGGCATGACCCGTCGTATTGACTCGAACACTCGCCTCGGCAGAAATAGTGACGCCATCGACACCGATCAACTCAATGGTTCCGGTGGCAACCAAGGCAAAGGTTGTTGGGTCATTTTCCGTTGCTCCGGCGATCTGGATCAGACCGATGCGGGCATTCGTGAGGAGAGCTCCTTTGGCGAGTGGGTTAATCGACTCATCACCGATCCGTAACGGTCCTTGACCAAGGAAGATTTCCAAGTCCTCACCGGCGAAGGTTTTGGCAGCAACATCATTGCCACCCACATTGATCGTGCCATCGGAGAAGGCAACATTGCCTGAGATAGTTACAAAGTCACCAATGTTGATGGTCAGATCGGAGATCGAAATATCAAATGCCATTCCTTCGTTGGCGCTAAAGACGATCGGAATGCTTGTGCCACCGATGAGGATCGTTTCATTGACTGCGCCACCCGTGTTATTGATGCGGAGGGCTAAATCACCACCGGCATCGATGGGTCCAAGAGAAAGATCAGCGCGACCGGTCAACATACCGGCAAAGCCACCATTGGTGATCACAAAGGCTCCCTGACCATCGACAAAGGTAGCACCCTCGCCATTGAACTGAATGCTGGCGGTCACATTGCTGGCTCCCAACATCGTCACCGCATTCACTCCCGATCCGCTCTGTTCAAAGACAAAGTCACCTTGCAGGGAAACATCCGTGCCACCCACTTCAAGTCCGGCAGGAGCCAGACGGGCATTAAGTGCCTCAACCCGGACAAACGGACCAACAGGAAGGTTGAATCCTGGGTTGCCAGCAAAGGCGGTCAACTCTGGTGTCACGGCAAATGGCAGCGAGTTAATCTGCACCGTCACTTGATCCACCGTGAAGTCGAGACCCGGAATGCTGAACGGGTTCTGGCTCACCACAATCTGACCGGCAACCCCTTCAGGTAAGATCAGCAATTGTGCCGAGGCATCTTGCACATTAACAAAATCACCAATCTGCACGGAAAGCTCATTGATCGCGATACGAACGACATTGCGGGCTCCCACCGTCACTTGCTCAAAGTCAACATCACCGCGGATGTCGAGACCAGGAACCGACAGCACCACATCATCCGCAGAAACGCGGACAAATTGAGCTCCGGCGGATGTCCGGGTATTGATATCGAGCATCAACTCAGAAACGGAGAGCTCAACACCCTCGATACCAAAGCTAACACCCGCGAGGAATGAGGCACTGACACCATCGGCGAAGAGATCGATACGTCCTGCATCGACGGTGATATTGAGCAGTCCATCACCGAGGTTCATTTCAGCATTGCTGATCTCGATGCTGGTGACCTCTGCTGTCTGGGTAAAGGCGAAGTCACCGGAAAGGCTCTGACCCGCAACAATCAATTCAGCATCCTTGGCGGAGACACGGAAGAACGGACCGGCAGGAAGTGAAACGGCGATGGTTTCACCACCCAACTCAAAGACCTCGTTGATCACATTCGGAGTCTGATTGATTTCCAACCCGAGTGTTCCGCTGAAGCTCACTCCCGGGACATTGAGGGCAACCGTGCCGGTAATGGTTCCAACCAAACCACTGGCAGCGGCACCGGAGGCATCCGTATAACTCTTCAGAAGCAAGACACCGGAACCATTGCTCAGCGTCAGGAACGGATCGTTGGCTGGTCCGAGATTCAAACCGGCACGGGTAATGACCACGCGGGTTTCCGTGGCACCGTTGACCGTGCTTTGCTGGAAGGAAACGTCAGCGGTCAGGCGTTGGTCGGCGATGACGATTTCGGCACCGATGGCTGCAACCCGGAAATAAGGACCGGCGGGCAGATCAAGGATCAGCGTTTCTCCAGCAAGTTCGATGGTTTCAAACACAGCGGCTGGGGTGGTATTCACTGCAACTTGCAGCTCATCCACATTCAGGGTGAATGCCAGTGAGGGGTTGGTAGCAACCGATACGGAGAACTGACCGGAAACCCCTTCAGGAGTAACCAGAAGAATTCCCGATCCATTGCTGAGTTCGAGGAAGTTCGTGGTGCCATCACCAAAGCTGGCGGAAATGTGCGACAAGCCAAGGCGTGTGATCGTCGATCCATCAGCGAGCGTTTCATTGCCTAGGAAAACATTGCCAGAGAGCGATTGACCCGCAATCTCGATGCTGAGATTCGTTCCGGAAAGCTGGAAGAAGTTTCCTGCCTCAATGCCCTGGCGGGTCGTACCATCGGCAGCAACCACAAACTCTTCGGTGAAAGCTTCACCGGTGGTGTTAAGCAGGATGTTCAAATCACCACTGAGTTCAACCCCCGGGATGTTGAGAGCAAAGCTGCCACCAATCGCGCCCACCAACCCGACATCGGTAATCAGCAGGTCACCAAAGCCATCAGTGACCGTGACGTAATCCGTGCCAGCATTGCTGATCTTCAGTGAAGCATTGGCAAGGAGCAAACGTGTCTCGCGTCGGTCATCGTTAAGATTGAATGGTGTATTATTGACGTCACGCAGGCTCTGCTGAACCGTGATGTCTGAAGTGATGACGTTGTCGCCAATACCAATCGTGACGCCCAAGCCAACAATGGAAACATAGGCTTCACCTGCGGCATTCGCCACTTGGTCTGAAGCAAAGATAACATTCACACTCTGGCTGGTGCCGGGGATGGTGATGGTTTCATCAACCGCTTGATTCGAGCTATTCACCCGGACCCGAACGGTGCCACTGAGTGTGATGTCAGGCAAACCAACCACACTGACATCACCGCTGGCATCGATAGCGTATTGGGTGGCAGTGCCTTCGGTGATCTTGATGAGTCCAAGGTTGGCATTGTCGATCAGTAACCCTTTGGCAAATGGATTAATCGATCCGTCCGCCAATGTTGCTGGACCTTCTCCAATGAAGAGGCGGAGACCTGAACCAGCGACCACTGAAATGCCATTGCCTCGATCCGTGAAGCTGAATGAGCCTTCCAGAAGAATGATGTCACCAATCACCAACGAAGCATTGGCGAGCGCAACGGAGAAGACCATGCCTTCACCCTCACCGAAGAAGACGTTAATAGTGGAAGCGCCGAGGGTAATCGTTTCATCCACCACGACACCGGAGTTATTGACGCTCAGGATCAGGGTGCCACCGGCATCGAGATCACCGGCAGTTACGGCAAGATCACCGGACAGGGTTCCGGCAACTCCGGTAGGAAGAAGGATCAGTGCACCTTGTCCATTGATCAGGCTGGCTCCTTGTCCATTGACATCAACGGCAACCGTCACATTCGCCATCGCAACACGGGTCAGGGTCGGTGATGACTCAAAGAAGAAGTCGCCGGCAAGCACGGCATTGGCACCCAGTCCGTCCAGTGTCAAGTTAGCTCCCAGAACCGCCACGCGAACAAATGGACCAGCTGGCAAAGTGAGAGTTTCAAGCCCGTCACCGAGGGAGAACTCACGGGTCACTTCGGTGAGTCGGGTATTGATCTCAATCCTTACCTGATCGGTGCTCAGTGAAACATTCGGGATGGTGACGGCAATATTTCCAATGCTAAGAGCACCGACGATACCTGCGGCGGTCACCTCAAATTGACCCACACCTCCACTCACCGTGAGGAACGGGCTGGCTGGAGGACCAAGGGCAAGAGAAACATCGGAGAAGGAAGCAATGATCGATCCGTCAGCCAGCTGAGTAAAATCAAAGTTCCCTGAAAGTGTCTGACCGGCAATATCGATCGAGACATTTGAACCGCTAATCTGGACAAACGGCCCTGCACGCACGTTGATCTCACGTAATGCTCCTTGCACATCGAAATCGACATCCAAATCAACTCCCGAGGTGTTGATCTGAAGTTCAAAGGCACCACCTAGTGTCAGTCCTGGAACGTTCACTCCCACGGTGCCACCAATGTTGGCAGCGATGCCACCGGAAAGAATCAGGATATCACCAAAGCCGTTATCCAAGGTCAGCAGTCCGTCACCAATGCT
This sequence comes from Oceaniferula marina, assembly GCF_013391475.1. NCBI lineage: Bacteria > Pseudomonadati > Verrucomicrobiota > Verrucomicrobiia > Verrucomicrobiales > Verrucomicrobiaceae > Oceaniferula > Oceaniferula marina. The sequence goes on from NZ_JACBAZ010000003.1 coordinate 434,174, forward strand.
GGTGCTGACATTGCTCAGCGAAATGCCGATTGCCAACTCACTGATACCACCACCAAGGTCAACACTTGGACGGGAGAAGTTGAGATCAGCACTGATGCTGAGGCCGGCGATTTCGAAGGAAATGTTGGGTGCGGCGATTTCAAAGAACAATCCATCACCAATGCTTGGCACATCGGCACCAGAGAAATTGATGTTGATTGGGGCATCGAGACCCGGAATTGAAATCGACTCGTTGATGCTGGGAAGGATGTCACCGGTGATGGTATTGAGACGGATCGAGATTTCTCCGCTAAGATCGAGGTCGGCAATACCCAACACGGAAATGGTTCCGCTAGCTTCAAGTGCGTAAAGTGAGCCGCTTGGGCTATCGACTTTGATCAATCCGATGGTGGCACCGGTGATCAGAAGCCCGCGGGCGTTCGGGTTAAAGCTACCGTCGGCAAGTTGTGGCACCCCTTCGCCGATAAAGATCAGCAGGTCAGTTCCTCCGGCAATCTGGTAGTTACCCCGGCTTGTGAAGCTGAAGGAACCTTGGATCAAAACCAGATCGGCAATGTTCAAGCTGGCATTGGCAAGTGCGACGGAGAAGACCATGCCTTCGGCAGCGCTGAAGTTGATCTGGAAGGTATCGGTTCCGAGTGTGATGGTCTGGTCGATTGCACCGCCGGTGTTGTTCATACGGAGGTAAAGGTCACCGCCGGCTTCAAGACCACCAAGTGCGACATTCAGTGAACCTTGCACCGTTCCGGCAAGTCCATTGGCAGTAATCACCAGAGCTCCGGCACCATCAATGAGACGGGCACCTTCACCATTGACGGTCACTTCAGCGGTGACCTGGCTGAGAGCGAGACGGGTGATGCCACCAGCTTGGTCGAAGGCAAAGTTACCGCTGAGGCTGGCACCGGGAAGGGCATCGATCGTCAGAGAAGCGTTCAGGATTTCAACACGGATATAAGGTCCGGCGGGCAAGGTCAGTGTCTGGGCGCCTTCGGCACCGAGGATAAATTCATCGGTTACGGTCACGGCACGTGTATTCACCTGCACGGTTACTTTGTCCGTCGTGAAGGTCACCCCTTCCACATCGAGCGTAAAGGTGCCAACGCTGATGCCTCCGGCAACACCCGTGCCATCAATCAGGAAAGTGCCAAATCCATCGGTCACTGAAATGATGGTCACGCCTTCGGATTTCAGATCAAGGAAGGCATTTTCCACATCCACCCGAACCGAGCCATCGGCATTTTGTTCGAAGGTGAAATCACCACCGAGTTGCTGACCGGCGATCGTCAACTCAACACCCGTTCCGGCAATCTGGAAATAAGGACCGACTGGCAAGGTCATCGTTTGTGACACACCAAAGACATCATAGCTCTCAGCAATGGCTTCACCCGTGGTGTTGATCAGAAGAGAGAAATTGCCGGTGGCGGAAACATTGGGAACATCAACCGTGATCGTGCCCTGCACTTCGGCAGCCAAACCTTCAGGAAGCACTAGGAAGTCACCCGTGCCACCCGACAAGGTCACATAGTTTTCAGTCAGGGAACCAAAGGAGGCGTTGACGTTACGCAGGCTCAAGCGGAGCACTTCGATGTCGTCCGTGCTGTTTGCCGGTGTGTTGTTCCGGTCGGAGCGGTAACGGTTGACCGAAAGGTCGGCAACCATCGACTGACCTGCCACTTGCAGGGTAATACCCACGGCTTCGATCAAGGCATAAGGACCATTGATACCTGCGACCTGACTTGCATCGAAGTTCACGGTCACCGACTGCTCGGTGCCGGGGATGCCGATCGTCTCGGTGACCGCTTCATTGAAGGTGTTGACCCGGACCCGGATGGTTCCCTGTAAGGTCAGGTCAGCAATACCGATCACTTGCACATCTCCATTGGCTTCCAGTGCGTAGAGTGGACCACTAGGACCGTCGAGTTTGACCAAGCCCAAGGTGGCATTGTTAATCAGAAGTCCGCGGGCGAATGGATTGATGTCACCATTTTCTAACTTCGCAGGACCTTCTCCAATAAAGAGAGTGAGCTCCGTTCCTGCCGCGACCTGGCGACCGGCATTGTCGACGAAGGAAACATTACCTTCGATGGTGACGATGTCGCCAATGTTGAGGGTTGCCCCGACGAGTGCGACACCAAAGAAGTTGCCCTCGGAATCGGTGAAGATCACCTTGATCCGGTCAGCGCCAATCTCAATCTCTTCATTGACGGCTGCGCCCGTGTTGTTGAAGCGTAAAATCAGAGTGCCTCCGGCATCCAAGCCTGGGACACTGGCTTGAAGTGTTCCGCTGATGCTTGCGGCCACACCGGTGTCGGTGATGATAATCGCCCCTTCGCCATCGATCAGTGAACCGCCGGAGCCATTGATATCAACCGATGCCGTAACGTTGGTGGCAGCCACACGGGTCACAGTGCCTACTTGGTCAAAGAAGAAACTACCGGAAATGGCAGCGGGAGATCCACTGGAGCTCAGACCGGTCAGTGCCAGGGTGACATCGAGCACTGCCACACGGACAAATGGACCGGCAGGGAAATCGACCGTCTCTAGTCCGGAGCCAAGGTCGATGTCGCGGCTGACAGCCACCGAACGGGTATTGAGCTGAAGATAGGTTTCACCCACGGTAAACGTCACATTCGGAATCGTTACGGCAATCGAGGAAATCGCAAGTGCTCCAGCAATGCCGTCGGTGGTGATTTCAAAATCGCCCGCAGCGTTATCCACCACCACGACGTTGGACCCGTTAGCCGTCAGGGTGATATCCACCTGCGTTGCCGTCACCTGCACACTGCCATCGGCGTGCTGGGCAAAACTGAAGTTACCGGTCAGTGTCTGATCGGCAATGTTCACGGCAACATTGTCACCGGCGATATAAAGGAAGGGACCCACAGGAAGCACCAGCGATCTCGACTGACCAAACGCCGTGTAACTTTCGTTGATCGGTGCGGTGGTGGTATTCACTTCGAGGGTGAAGTCAGCGCTGGTTGAAACATGGGGAACTTCAAAACGAAGCTGACCGGTCACTGCCAGTCCGACACCATCGGTGAGCAACAAGATATCACCCTCGGCATTTTCAAGAATCAAGATCTCTTCGGTATCGGAGCCAAAGGCAGCACGACCATTCGCAAGCGAAAGTCTGACGATGTCCGCATCATTGGCATCTTTATAACGGCCGATGGCAAGGTCACCGGAAATCGACTGACCGGAAACATCAATCAGCACTCCCAGCGCTTCGATCTCGATAAAGGGAGCCGTCACCGTTGCCACTTCTGCGGCGGAGAAAACAACATCAACATTTTCCGTTTCACCCGGGAAGACGATCGTCTGATCAACCGCTTGATCCAGCTGGTTGATTCTGACAGTCACGGTTCCTTCGAGCGTGATCTCAGGAAGACCCACCACCTGAACGCGTCCGGTAGCAGAAACGGCGTAAAGTGTGCCAGCTGCATCATTCAGTTTCACGATGCCAACCACCGCTTGGTCAATCAGGATACCGCGGGCTTCCGAGTTGAGTGTGCCATCGGCAAGGAATGCAGGTCCCTCACCAATAAAGATCGTCACATTCTGTCCGGCAGCCACTTGTAAATCACCACGTGAAACAAAGCTGAAGGATCCCTCGATGGTGATGACATCCGCAATATTGAGGGAAAGACCATCCAAGGTGACTTGGAACAGGGTCTCTTCACCCACACCGAAACTAACGGTGATTTCACGGGCACCGAGGCGAACAATTTCATCCACGGTCGATCCCGTGTTATTGATCCGGATAAAGATCGTCGCTCCGGCATCGATTCCTGGCAGGGCAACATCCACCTCACCCTGAACCACACCGGCAACACCGGCTGGCAAGATGACCAGAGCACCACCACCATTGGTGAGAGTGGCGCCACTGCCGTCGACTTCAACCGCAGCCGAAACGTTGCTCATGGCAAGGCGGGTAACACCACCCGCTTGATCGAAGAAGAAATCACCGCTCAAGGAAGCTGCCGATCCACCAACGCTCAATCCGCCCAGTGTCAGGCTGGTATCAAGCAAGGCAACCCGAACGTAAGGACCGCCGGGCAAGGTCATCGTTTCAGGTCCTGTGCCAAAGTTAAACTCACCGGTAACTTCCTGCGCCCGTGTGTTGAGTTCGACACGAACCTCACCCGTGCCAAGTGTCACTCCGGGAACATTAAAGCTGAAGGTTTGGATGCTGAGACCACCCACAATGCCGTCTTGGTTAATTTCAAAATCACCCGCACCACCGGAAACCGTAACAACTCCGGAGCCGATATTGATTTCGACATCCGAAGCGGCAAAGCGGACGCTGTTATCAGCGCGCTGTTCGAAGAAGAAGTTACCGCTCAGCGATTGTTCGGCAATTTCGATCTGGGCATTATTGGCCTCCACGCGGAGGAAGCGACCTTGAGGAACACTTAAAGCAACCGGGGTGCTGTTAACCACAACGACTTCATTAATGGCACGGATCGTTGTGTTGATACGGATGCCGAAACTGGAACTGGTGCTGACTCCGGGGACATTCAGAGCGACGTCGCCATCAATGCCACCTGCAATACCATCATCGAACAGTGCCAACGCGCCAACACCATTGGAAATCGTCACAAAGTCATTTCCAAGAGCAAGACTGACATCGCTGGCAGCCACAATCACCGTGCCATCGTTACTGCGCTCGAAGGTGAAATTACCATTCAGTGACTGACCGGAAATCACCAAAGCAACATCCGATCCGGAAACGCGAACGTATTGACCGGCGGGAAGATTCAGCGTCTGGGGCGTTCCGGTGAGGTTGACGGTTTCATTGACTGCTGCGGTTGAAGTATTGGCCGCGACGGTAAAACTACCGGTCACCGAAACGTCCGGAAGATCCAGAGTAAGGTCACCTCCAAACTCAAACGCGAGACCGGCGGTCGTGGCAACCAAGGCACCATTGCCATGATCGAGAACGAGAATATCGCGGCTGCCATTATTAAAGGTGAGGCGGGCATTGCTCAACTGACCGAGGACGCGACCATCGGCAGCCTGCTGAAATCCGATACTACCGGAAATCTGATTGCCCAGCACATTCAAACTGACATCACGTCCAACCACCTGGATCAATGAACCCGCTGCCACTTTCAGCGATTGCTCGGTGCCGGTCAGGTTGATCGTGCGGTCGACGGCAGTGGTGGTCGTATTGATAAGAAAGCGGAAAGAACCACTGGCGGAAACATCGGGCAAGTTGAGGATCAGGTCACCGGCAACATCTGCGGCAGCGCCTTCAGCGGTCAGCAACATCACACCATTGCCATGTTCAAATACCAGAATGTCAGAACCACCATCGCTGAAGGCAGCACGGATGTCAGTTAGTTGCACCAGCACTTCACCCGCGGCATTTTGCTCAAAACCAAATGAGCCGCTCAGTGTCTGACCATCGATGACCAACGCAACCCCCTGACCCACGATGCGGACAAAAGGACCGGCTTCGACCACCAGTGAGCGGGAATTGCCGGCAATCGTAAATGCTTGGTCAACCGCTGTGCCTGTGGTGTTGATGACGAGGCTGAAGTTGCCCGTGGCACTGACCTGTGGAACCGAAAGATCAAGCTGCCCATCAAACTGTGCTGCCAAACCATCGGTAAAGACCAACAGATCGCCATTGCCATTGGTGAGTGAAACCAGCTCATTGCTGCCGTCAGAGAAGACCGCACTCAGATCGGAAAGTCCCAAGTAGAATGCATTTTCGGTGCTACCGTTGCGGTTCAGTGAAATACGGCGCATGGCAAGGTCCGCCGTCATGCTCTGACCGTAAGCATCGATCAGGATATCGCTGGCTGTAATCTCATAGAATACCTCACCGCCATTGGTGACCTCGGAACTATTAAAGTCGATCACGACCGTTTCCGATGTTCCGGTCACTGGCAGCGTCTGGCTGACGGCTTCGCCAAACTGGTTCAGACGAATGGTCAACTCGCCACTCAAATCGAGGTGGCTGACGCCAATGACCTGAACCTGACCCGAGGCAACCACCGCGTAGGTATCACCCAACTTAATCAAGCCCACTTTGGCGTTACTAAGCAGGAAGCCACGGGCGAGTGGATTGTTACTTCCATCTTCAAGGGTGGCTGGGCCATCACCGACAAAGACAGAAAGCCCGGTGCCCGCTGCAATTTCCCGGCCGTTGGAGGAGGTAAAGGTAAGTGATCCCTCCACCGTGATGATGTCAGCAATGGTGATGCTGAAGTTGGCCAATGCCACCGAGAAGAAGTTCCCTTGTCCGGCGTCGTACTCAAGCTGGATGCTATCGGGACCGAGGGTGATCGTTTCATCCACCGCACCGCCGGTATTATTAAACTGAAGAATGAGAGTCGCCCCGGCGGAGACACCTGGCAGGCTGGCAGCCAGATCACCTTCGATCACACCCGCTGTGCCGGTTGAGGTGATTAATAAAGCACCCCGCCCATTTTCAAGGTTGGCACCACTGCCATTGACTTCGATGGCGGCACTGACATCAGCTGCGGCAATCCGGGTGATGCCACCGACTTGTTCAAAGAAGAAGTGACCGCTGAGTCGGGCTGGCACGCCACCCACCTCAAGGTTGCCAAGTTCAACCGTCGTAGACAGCAGGGCAATGCGGAGGAATGGTCCGGCAGGGAAAGTCACTCCGGCAACCGTTGCTTCAGTGGTGCGGGTGTTGACCTGGAGTTCGGCGGTGCCGACGTTAAAGAAGAGGCCGGGAAGATCAAACTGCAGTGTGTTGATGGTCAAACGACCTGCCAGTCCGGCTTGAGAAAGTTCGAAATCGCCTGAAGCATCAAGGACAGATGCCAGGGTGCGACCGGAGGCGTTAATGTTGAGGCTGGTGTGACTAAAGGAAAGAAGGGTGAGACCGGTGTTGGTCTGCTCAATGATGAGATCAGTCGTCAGTGTCTGACCCGCGATATCAACTGAGACTTGTGAGGCTTCGAGAGCAAACGTCGGCCCAGCACGAATCTGCAGTGCTTTTTCAACACCATTGATTTCCACCGTTTCGTTTACTGCGGTGGCACGTGTATTGATTTTCAGATCCAGGGCAGCCGTGATAGCGACATCCGGCACGTTGATGGCGATATGGCCGCTGATATTGGCAGCCAACCCGGCAGCATTGATCGCAATGATTCCTTCGGCATCACTTAAGGCAAGTGCTCCATCACCAAAGATCGCATTCACCTCCGTTGCGGTGGCAATCACATCACCGGCAGCATTCTGCTCGAAGAGGAAAGTACCGGAAATACTTTGACCCTCAACCGTCAGTTGGGTGTCGATGCCTGAAATCCGGAGATAGGGACCTGCCGCAATTTCCACTCCACGGGTGACATTACCCACGTTGAACGTTTCATTGATCTGATTACCCGTGGTATTGATTTGTAAACTGTACGAGCCACTGGCAGAAACCGATGCCACTCCGAAAGCAAGGTCGCCAGAAGCTTGCATTGCCAAGCCGTCATCGAAGAGGAACAAGTCACCACGAAGGTTGGAAAGAGTTAAAAGGTCCGTTCCTCCGGAAGTAAAGGAGGCACTACCATCAGCAAGGCTGGCACGGAACACCTCGCGATCGTTAGAGCGATACCGGCTGATGTTGATATTGGCGGCAATCGCCTGCCCTGCGACACCAAGAGCGAGATTGGCTCCGGCGATTTCAAAGAAGGCATCACCGGAAATCGATGCTGTTTCGCTGTTGCCCATGACAACAGGTGCCGTGGCATCTCCTGTTGAAACCGATTCATTGATCGCCTCTTGGAATGAGTTATAGCGCAGCGTAACCGTTCCACCGAGAGATAATCCATCGATGCCGATGACTTCGACATTACCCGTGGCCTGCAATGCATAACTAACCACTCCGGCATCGGTGTATTTCACAACGGCAAAGGTGGCATCCGATAACAAGAACCCGCGGGCAAGTGGGTTGGCCGATCCATCATCCAGCGAACGAGGTCCCTCGCCAATGAAGATCTCGACTCCGGTCGCTCCCACTACTTCACGGTTGCCATTGCTGGTGAAACTGAATGAGCCCTCCACGTAAATCAAATTGGCGATCGTCAGGCTGGCGTCGGAAAGAACAACCGTGAAGACATCACCTTCGCTGGTTGAAAATACGATCTCAAGTTCATTGGCACCCAGGGTAATGGTTTCATCAACAGCCGCTCCGGTATTATTAATACGCAGGAAGAGTTCGGCACCGGCATTCAGACCCGGAACTGCGAGGGCAAGTGAGCCTTTTAAGACACCGGCCAATCCGGTATCGCGAATCACAAAGGCGCCTTCACCATCGGTCATGGAGGCACCGCTACCATTCACCTCCACTGCGGCCGTTACTTCAGACGCGGCAAGGATCAGAAGATCGTCGGACTGCTCGAAGAAAAAGTTACCGCTGAGTTCGGCGGCATTACCAGCGACGGTCAGACCAGAAAAGAGAACCGTGGCATCAAGTGCTGAAACACGGACAAAAGGACCGGATGGCATTTCAAGTGTCACACTTGAGCCGTCGAGTTGAGCGCTACGATGAATCGCTACCGGCTTAGTATTGATCTCAACCGAAACAGTCGATGATGAGATCGTTACACCAGGGACGGTAAAGTTGACGGAACCGACCACAATGGCGCCGTCGAGCCCTGAGGCATCGAGCTGGAAGTCACCGGAAGCACCGGTAACGGAGACAAGGGGTAAACCATTCGCACTGAGAGTCAGATTGACTCCACTGGCAGTCAGGGTCATTCCACCTTGGTTATTGGCTTGGAAATCGAAGGTGCCGGTCAATGTTTGTCCGGCAACGATGAGATTGGAGTTTACTCCGATCACTTGCACCACCGGCCCCGCACGAATCTGAATCGAGCGGGTCACATCACGTAAAGAAATGGTTTCGTTGATCGCACCTGGCATCGTGTTCACCACCACCCGGAAATGACCGGAGGCAGCAACGTTGGGAACCAGAACCGAGAGGCTGCCACTGAGGTCGAAGGCTGCTCCTTGGGTGGAAGCAAAAATCGCACCGGCGCCATCATCGATCTGAAGGAAGTCAGTCGTGCCGTCACTGATTGTCGTGCTGATATCGTCAGCCACAATCATCAAGTCTCCATTGGCTCGGGACTCGATGATAAAGTTACCGGAGAGACTCTGGTCACCCACCATCAATGAGGAATTAAGACCGGCGATGGCAACCAAGGATCCAGCAGCAAGGTCAAGGGTGAAACTTTCACCTCCGGCTGAGATCGTCCGATTGACAGCAGCGGATGTGGTATTCACCTCGGCAATGAACTGGCCGCTGGCAGAAATGTCAGGGAGGTTGAGTGCCAGATCACCGCTGAAACTGACCGCCAGTCCGGTGTCGTTCAAAATCAATCCACCGACACCATGACTCAGGCTGGCTTCAGCATTGGGACCGAGGGCAAGTTGACCGTCGGTCACCGCACCGACAAATTCACCGGTATTCAATCCACTACTTGGGTCAAAGCTAAAGAGGAAGTTACCGCTGACGGTGTTGTTGGCGAGTGTGGCGGTGGCTCCGGCGACATCGATCTCAAAATAGTCGGAAGCGCGGAAAGTATATTGGTTGTTCTGGAAAACTTTCGTCAGCGCCTGACCGCGGGTATTAAACTCAACATCGGCACCATTGATCGCAAAGCTGACATTCGGAATGCCGTTGATCACCATGCCCCCACTGAAGGAAGCCGCGACACCCAAGCTATCGACAAAGAGCACACCGCTCAGATTGGTTAATTCATAGGAGCCGGTTCCGAGGTTCGCTTGGATGTTAATATCCGATGCCGCAATCAGCAACTCATCCACGCCTTCGGAGGTCAATCCTGAGGAGAGCACCAAGGAAAGATCACCCGTCAATGAAGCACCCAACATCGTGAAGGCCGTGTCTTCAAAATCGATCGAGAAATATGGACCGCTCGGCACATCGAGCGTCACCGACTGATCGGCAATTTCGAGTGTCGAGAAAATGGCCTGATCGAAAGTATTGATCTTTAATGTCGAGCTACCGGCGAGATTGAGGTCCGGGGTATTAATGGCAACCGATCCGCTGAGCTGACCTGCAAATCCAGAACGGCGCAAGACCAGACCTCCGGCAACACCAGCGACATTGCCAACGCCACCCGGCAGGCTGAGGTCAACATTGGTGAAGCCAATTTCCAGCCCTTCGAATTGTGGGGCATCCGGCAAACCAATGCCGTCAAAGTAATCGACCAAGTCGGATTTGATCAGACTGAAATCGATCGCTCCACTGAAATCCAGGGTTCCCAATGTCAGGTCCAGGTTGGGACCGCTCAAGCTAAAGTCGCCGGCACTGATACCACCGAAATCGACAGCCATCGTGTTGAACTGGAAATCAAGCAGGCCGGACAAATCCAGTGATCCGCCAACCACGCTCAAGCCGGAAAGGTCGCCAAAGACACCACTATTGGAAATGCCAAAACTTCCGGTGGGAAGTGACATCTGCACCAGCGGCTCACCTGGCAAACCACCAAAGTTGATCGTCAAATTCTGAAACTCAAAATTGAGCAGCGGCTGCGCATCCACCAATGAGGTGCTTAATGCAAAACTACCTTCCAGTTGGGCAGCACGCAGATCGATCACAAAGTGACCCGACTGCAAACGGAACTGGGGACCGGAAGTGATCACCGTATTTGCTCCGTCACGTGGTGAGGTCACCGTGACATCCGTTGCTCTGGTATTAACATCCAACTGAAGCTCACCTTCGACCCGGATATCATTTTCCGTGTAGAGGAATGCCCCGGCAAGTTGGGTGGCGAGGAAAGATTCTGAAATGACTGCCACACCGGACAAGTCCATCTGTCCGGCATCAAGACCATGAGTGGAAAGGCGGACCTTGTCAGCCAAGCCAATCAGCACCTGCTCGTCACCTGCCTGACCCGTCCCGGAGGAAACCACTCCGGTGGTTTGGTCAATCGATCCAGTTTCAAAGATAAAGTCACCGGTGATGGATTCTCCCTGGGTGGAGATCGTTAAGTCATATCCGGAGAGACGAACAAACGGCCCGGCAGGAAGATCAACCGAACGGATGCCGGTGGTCGATGCCACCGCGGAATCTCCGGAGTTAAACTCGGCTGACAAAGTTCCGGCAAAAGTAAAATCGGTAAAGCCGGAAGAAATGATCGATCCGGTCACACCGCCAAACACCGCATCATTGGCAAATGTGATATTGCCCACACCGTCACGTAATCCGAGATAGCCGGAACCAACGGCAAAACTGGCTTGGACCTGGTTAAAGGCAACATTCAAAGAATCCGTATCCGCCGTGACACGTGCGGCACCCGAAATCGTCTGGTTGTCGATTTCAAGATTCAGCGCACCAAAGTCAACCGTCAGCTCGGATGAGCCCGTAGGGAAATAGAGTCGGGTTCCATCGGCAGGGTTACCATTGCGCTCAAGCACGGTATCAATCACCAGTCCCGATTGATTCAACTCAAGACGACCGGTGCCGGACACAGAAACCGAACCAAGGTTTTGGGCGGCAAAATCACCATTCACCACAACCGTGTAATCATCGGTCTGGGTAAAATGAATAATCACCACCGTGGCATTGGCGACATACAATCCGGAAGCATCCAGATCAAGCCCCCACACTCCGGGGATGAGAGGGTCGACACCAAGGAAAAATTCGACGTTGTTGTCTGCGATGACATTGACATCGTAATCCACGCCATCGATTCTGAGAGATTCCGAACTGAAGGAAATCGGGCCACGGTACTGGATGCGATCACCTAATTCAAAGAAAGCGGAAATCGCAGTGACTTCAAAGAAATCCTGCAATGCTTCGGTAGGGCCAAAGTTGAGGGTCATCTCACCGTCACCAATCGGCAGACTGCGGGAGACTTCCTGGTTCGTGGTATTAAAGCGGACTTGTAAACGTGCACCTGCCGCAAAAGCGGAGCCAGCTTGCACCTCCGCCGTGCCATACAACTCACCCGCGACACCATTGATATTCCCCAAAAGAACACCACTCGCGTCCGTGACCGAGGCCGCATCCGTCACCAGGGACAGCGCATCAAAAGCAACGAGAAATTCCATCCCGCCACCATCCACCGCTTCGGCAAAGAAAGTAAACTTGCTCTGACCGATATTCGATTGGATCGCAACCGCCACACTGTCAGGGGTGCTGACCTGGAATTGGCGCTGACCGTCGACCGATGCATAACTGACATCCACTGCGGCATGACTGACATCAAAGCCAACCAAATCAGCATTGAGAATACCTGAAAGTGTCACGGCAGTGTTGCCCGTTGAATCGATGGTCAAAGCTCCATCCACATCGCTGACTGAAACATTCATGCGGGGGGAATCCGAGAAAACGAGCGATCCATCTTCAATGGTAATGTTGATCCCCTGCTGGTCCGCCGTGCTTAAGGCGATGGAAAAATCAAAAATCAGATCCGCCGCTTCAGTATCAAGCGAGACATCGTCACCACTGAGGGCGGCTGTTCCATCAGCCGCAGTGACACTGATCGAGGTGCTACCGGAGGAAATCACTTCATCGACCAAATCCTGCCCGGTGGTATTCCAAAGCACAGAAACCTGACCATCAAGCGCGACATCCGACCCGTAAACATTCACCTCACCCGAGGCAGAAAAAACAAACCCTTCCGTGTCCGGGTTATAAGCAAAAACACCATCCACATCGAGCAGTCGCAGCCCGGCTTCATCTCCCTGGAACAGCCCTTGATCGGTGTTGGCATCCACCAACATCGTGCCATCCGTGACACCAAAAACCAACTGATCACCATCCACATCCACCGAAAACTCGCCACTCAATTGAGTCGATCCCAGGGTGATGGTTCCAAAGAAATCCGTCACCGTCAGCAAACTAAGATCCTGGCGGTTGGCAAGGGCATCTTCGAGAATGTCATTGGTGGCTTCGTCACCGGCATTCACCATCAGATCGGCTCCATCAGCCAGAGCCACCACAGCTTGATCGCCCACGCCCACCGTCTTAAGAACATATCCGGTATCGGTCACAAAAGGAACAAGGGCTAAAGTTTCACTCAACTTTAAGCCCTCGATTTCATCAAAATCTCCTTCGCGGTCGGCAAAGGTCATAAACTGGAATTCATCACCTACCTGCGGTTCAAACCCCTCAATCAAGGAGATTTCCAGCTTTCCTCCCAAGGTCGCGGTGCCCGTCGCAATCACGCGGTCAAACTCAGCGGCCGCAGTACCGGCTAACTCAATTTGTAACAAGCCGGAGGTCTCAAAATTGTCAACCTGCACCTCACCAGGGCTGTTCCCAGGGGCAAATTCGCCTTCAATCAGTAAATCCTTGGTCGTTGTTCCTGATCCATCCAGACGCTGGGTTTCGCCAATCACGATCGTTTCATCCGAATCATTTTCGGCGTCAGAGCCAGAGGATTCTTCAGTTGCTCCCGCATCATCCCAGGAAAAAGCCTCACCTCCACCCAGGAGCGACATCTCCTCATCGTGAGGCATGAAAGTCTCCGCACTCGCCTCCACTTCCACCACATCAGCAAAGTGAACTTCCTCCAATGCGGACGAATCAACCGCCGCCAATGGAGACAAGCCATATGACTCAGGGCCAGCGTCAACAGGTGCCGCCGATAAAAGGATTTTGGGCTCCAATTGCTCCACTCCATACGACATCACAGCGCTACCAGAAACGCCATTACGACGTCCTTTGCTAACAATGTCAGTTGGGGGTAAACTAATCACGGAACCCGGGCATCAGATCATAACAAATAACAAGTGGCAATAATTATTGTGAGTAAAGTGTGAATAACATTTAAGAAATGTAAATAACATCAGCTCCAACCAGCATAAAATCAACACGTTAGGGCGCTCTGTGAATAACTTCTGAGTAACTGTGAATAAGTGACAGTATACTTTACACCCTATCATTTTTCGTTCATGAACAGGACGATCCGCGATCCATTTGCGATCATGGAATAGTCGTGGTTAGACAATTTTCACTTCTACCAAAATCTAACCTCACCCATTAATCACGAGCAAAGCCTAGCGACATTCGCTGCTGCCGGTCGTTTTCGCTCACCTGTTTCCTCCGGAAAGCCGCCAATTTTTCTGCGCGACGTTGAACATAAATCAAAGCGAGATGGCAACACCTTGGAAGTTTCATCCGACCGGTTTCCTGATCAGCCGGCGCTTGCATCAAACGCTGGACCCATTTGGGTAAAAAGGTCTCAAACAAGGTGTCATCCATGGCGTAATGGCGACTTACAGATCCGGGGTCACCTTGTCGGCCCGAACGTCCGAACAACTGACGATCAACCCGCCTGGCTTCATGAGGCTCAGTGGCAATGACGTGGAGGCCTCCGATTTTTTCCACTCCATATCCCAATTCAATATCGGTTCCCCGCCCGGCCATGTTGGTCGCAATGGTGACACGCCCGCGACCTCCGGCTTTGGCAACAATCCCAGACTCCTGAGAAATACGTGTCGCGTTCAGAATGACATGATCAATCTCCCTCAAACTAAGTTTGCGCCCCAAGCGCTCACTGGATGTTACCGTTCTGGTTCCCACCAACACCGGTTGACCCGCTTCGTGACAACGAATGATTTCCTTGAGCAAGGCGTCTTCCTTATCCGATTCCGTCAGATAAAAACATGGAGCTTTCCGAGTCGCTATGTTGGGTAAATGCCTGGGAATACGAATCGTCGGGATCCCATAGGTAACCCAAATTTCATCCGCAATTTCCCGTGCGGTTCCGGTGGCCCCCGACAGCCGACGGTACTTTTTGAAAAACGTCTGAAAGGAAATTTGGGCAATCGTGGTACTCGGGTGGGTGACTTCCACGCCCTCTTTTGCCTCCATGATCTGATGCAGGCCGAGTTTCCATGAGCGGTCCGGCATCGGGCGTCCCGTACTCTCGTCCACGATCACCACTTTGCCATCCTCAATAATGTACTGGGTCCCCAACACAAAAAATTCACGGGCTTCAAGCGCCAGTAAGATCATCTGCTTCCGCCGCTGTGGACAGCGCCATAGCGGCACATCCGGAAAATCATCCTGATCCAGTGCTTTCTCTTCACCGTCCGCGGTCAAGGTAACCTCCCGGCGACCCCGAACCACCTCGTAATCACTTTCTTCACGTAAAAATTCAGCGATCCGCCACGCAGCGACGCAAGCGCCCTGCAATTCTTCAGATTCGATTTTCTGACTGATCAACAACGGCGTCACCGCCTCATCAATCAAGCCGTTGTCCGCTTCATCGATCAATGCCCGAAACAGGCCCCTCTGGGTCAAACGGACACCACTGCCCGGCGCATTGACAAATTTTCGCATATGCTGCCGTTCGCCTGAACGCTCCCACTCACCGAGTTGGAGACGGTCACGCAGGTAATCCGCCGCCACCTCCTTGGCCGTGGTGTAGGTGATATGAGCCTGATAACCAAGCCGTCGTTGATCGGGGGGAGTCTCTCCGGTCACCGCTGCCACAGAAATCCCCAAACGAAGGTAAAACCGCTGCATCGTCCGGGCATCACGCTCAGCCAGATAATCATTGGCCGTCACCACATGCACCGGTTCTCCTTTCCAGGATTCAAACGCCGCCGCCAGCGCGATCGATAAGGTTTTTCCCTCACCGGTATCAATTTCAGCCAGATACCCGTGAATGAGGGCCAGGGCCGAGAGCATCTGTACCGGGTAGGGAGTTAATCCCAGCTCACGTCTGGCAATTTCACAAATCAGCGCCAGTGCCTCCGCATCCGGAGCATCAGCATGAGTTACATCCAAATGGGTATCATTCACCCTCCGGTTGAGCTCCCCGTTACTCAGCTCTTCCAGGTTTTCCCGCAAGATGACCGCACGATCAACAATCGACCACCAGGGACGCAAAATCGACTTCCTCCGCTTCCATTTCCCCAGCGTACGCTTGGCCAGATAATCCAAGCCTTTGAGGTCAGGACTGGCTTTTTGTTGAAAGAAGGATCTTTCAAACCGGCTGGGGGCATCAATCGGCATATCGGATGATCAAAGTTGGTATTCCTGTTGGAAAAACTGCCGGATGGCATGAGTCCACTGGCGGAGAAGCGGGGTTTTGGGCAAAGGAAAACGAGCTACACCACGCTGGCCATGTTGAGGAGCGGACGCTTCGGTCATATTGATTTTTCCTCGGACTTGGAAATAGGTTTCGGTCGCGCTACCGCCCCCTTGCTGGTCGGGAGCCACTCCGGCGGATCCCCCGCCGGCAACCCCCAATGCGGCACTTGGCAAATCATCCTGCCCTGCAGGAATGGCTTCAATCTCAGTCAATTTCAAGGTTTCACCCTCCTGTCCGTAGATTTTCAACTCCGAATCCACGAGCGAAAACCGTCCCGCGTCACGCTGGTGTACGACGGCCGTAAACACATAGCCCGTTTCAGCCCGCACAATACCCAGCGTCTGGCCGCGTGGTACCACAGACCCTGTCACTTCATGCAGCTGATCGGAAATCCATCGGCCGGCTATCGGAGCCCGAACTACCAGGCTCTCCAGCTGGGCATTCAACGCAGCCTGGCGTGAATCCAGCGCTTTTAGAAAGGCCTTTAACCCAGCCAGTTGGGTCCCCTGCTCACTGCGATCCTGGTGCATCAACAGCTGCGCCCGTTCACGCTCAATCCGAATCAACTCACCCTCGTGTTCCAGTTCCTGATTGGTCAACTGCACCAGAACTTGCCCAGCTTCCACCATCGTTCCGGACGGGGTGACCAGCTTTGCAATCCTGCCCGGAGAGCTGGTATAGACATGTTGGAAATCAGCTGATTTCACAATACCTTCCGACCGAAAACTGTAAGGCATCGGGAAAAAAGCAAGAAAGGCGAACACCACCGCCAAAAAACAGGTGACAATTCCGATGGCACGCATACGTCGATTCATAAGCTTTGGACTGAAGAATAAATATTTAAATCCCTTAAAAGGGGGTAGGAAAACCCAGACAACACAAAAAATCAAAGCCAAAATCATCCCCAGAATCATGAACTGCTTGGAGACAAAGATCAGAATTCCGATCATTAATAAAAACCGGTACACCCAGCTGGCAAAAAAGTAACAGGTAAAACCAACCTGCTCCCGGCGGGATGTGGTCGGGATCGGTCCGGGGTCGATTTTGAAGATTTTTTTATTCACCCACCACCCCATCAGCGACTGCGAACGGCCTTGCAGGTTCGGGGTTTCGAGCAAATCACAGAGGATATGGTAACCATCGAACCGCAACAGGGGGTTCAGGTTGAACAACAACGCTCCCACCGAGGCGGTGATCGCTACGTTATACGCAACACGGGTCATGATGCCATCCGCCCCTTCTGCCCATACCTTGACAGCTATCGCTGCCACAAAGAGCTCCACAGCCATACCGGCAATCCCGACAATCACCCGTTGGTACTTGCGGGCAAAGGCATAACACGAAGAAGCATCCACATAAGGAAGTGGGTTAAACACCAAGAGCATAATCCCCATTTCAGGCACTTCCCGACCATATCGGCGGCAAGCATACGCATGACCGAATTCGTGTAACACCTTGGTGATGATCAAACTTAAATAAAGGTAGGGAAGGTTGGACCATCCCAGAATCGATCGCGAGGTGTCTGCAAATTCCGACCAGTTTTCAATCAATGCCAACGCACCCCAGATAAAAACAAGCGTCCACAATAAGGCACCCACCGGGGTAAATAACCAGGCAAAGAGTGAGAGCGTTTTGCGGAGAAACGGATCCGGATTAAACAAGCGAATCTTCAAAAACAACAAACTGGAAAAGCGTTGTTTCTGTTTCTGTTTATCCTCCCGCATTTTAGCATCCTCCAGCGCGTCAATATCCGCCGCTTGGTCACTGCGTAATAAACCCGACTGATAGAGCTGGGATAAAAGCTGCACCACCTCACCCTGACCGGGGGCATCGTGGGGATCTATTTCCAATGCCCGTTCCCAGGCCTCTTCCACCGATGACGCATCCTCCAGATAACAAATAAATCGATACGCAGCGGGACGCACCCGGAAAAACCGGTGCCCGAGTTTATCGCAAACCACATACCATGGCTCGCCACGAAACATCTGGCGAATCATCTCAACACCGGGCAACAAACGAACCTGGCTACGGCTTACCCGATACCATGATTCATCAAAAACCGTCCGCTGTCTCATGATCAAGTCTGCTATGACGCCTCCGCTTGCGCTAGAACCACAGCTTCAAGCGAAGGAAGTTCCATGTCCGGTGCAAGTAAATCCAGGCGATCGATCGTTTTTCGACATCAACCTTACAGACACCACTCATACCGGGGCGCCACCAACCTTCTGGCGTATCGGTCACCGAGACCCTGACCCTAAAATCCGTGCCCGTCTCTTTCACCACGGCCACCGGCTCATAAGCATTCAGCAATACATCAAACCGATCCTCCGGGCGCGAGGTGAAGGCAATTTCTCCCTTCATATCCTGCTGGAGAAAATGAATATCCCTCTCATCGACCTGCAGCTCGCCGTAAAGATCGGAAATCTGGACAATCCGCATCAGGATTTCACCCACCTGAGTGGGTGAGGACAGGCGTTCTTTCAAATCACCTTCAACAATCACCCCATCAAAAGGAGCGCGGATCTGGGTGCGAGCCAAACGGTAATCAATCACCTCCAACTTGGCATCCGCCTGCTCGATCGCGAGCATCGAGAGCTTCATCTGAGATAAATCACCTTCGGCCTCATAGCGGCGCGCCTCGGACAAACTGCGGTCTCGCTCTGCCCTCAGCTCGATTTGTTGCATCACCAACTCCCGCTTATCCAGCGTCACCAGCAGTTGTCCTTTTTGAACCACATCCCCGACATTCACTTCCACCGTGTCGATGTAACCGGAAAATGGAGCGGTCAAATCCGCCGATGCCTCAGTCCGCAAAATAAACGGAGCCTTCACTTTATAGGTAATCGGAATCACACAACAGAGTAAAAAACCAAGCACCAACACCAACCCGGCCAATTTCCAACCCGTGTGACGGTAGCCCAATAAAGAGGCGAACAGCTTACGAACCGATCGCCACGCCCGTGCCCCAATCCAACCGGATTTTTCATACAAGGTCACCAGCTGGGGACTGACCAGATCCAATACCACCCGCAAGGCATCCACCCTTTCCTGGGTAACCGCCTTCGAGTCCGCCGGATACTCCACCGCCACGGCACCATGCACTTCCCCATTTTTACGCAAGGGGAGGGAGAAGATCTGACAATTGCCATGTGACTGGGAGAAGGCACGGTGCTGCTGGTTGATCTCGGCACCTGCAAGCTTGGGTTCACCCACTTCACAATCCTGTTCAGCCGCTTCATCCATCGCTCTGGCAAGAGCACCCGCCGTCTCGGTGTCATTACGAACGCGGCCACCGTGATTGGTTGCCACGAGTTCCATCAGGCCTTTTTTACGCCACCCCAAGGTGACCCGCATGGCTTTGAGCTGGGTATCGAGCTCGTTACAGAGCTTCATCGATGCCTCACCGAAATGGGCTGATTCTCCGATAATCAGGCCCAAATCAACCACCCGTGAAATTTCATCCAAGGATTTTTCCGACACTTCCGCCTTCTTCTGAGCGGTAAAAGCCGCCACGGCCACTTCGACAAAACGACAAAGGTGCCGCTGCTCCGTTTCCGTCAGCGCCCCGTCCCGGGCAGCAACCAACGATATCTGGCTAGCCGACCCTGAAATTTCCAATGGCAAGACCATCCAACACTCCTTGTTTTCCTCAAGCACTTGAGGCTGAGGGGAATGGGTCATAATCGCCTTACGGACTGCAGCGGGGGCCGACCTCAGATTACTCCCCTGACTGGCTCCAAAAAGCTTCACGGAATCACCATCCACCTGAAGCGCAACACACTGGCTCAGCTGCCAATCCTCGGCAACCGCTTGCAATACGTTGTTCCAGAAATCAGATGGATCCTCACCGGTGTTAAGAATATCCTCCAAATTCATTTCCCGTTCTCCGTTTCAGGTAATTTAACTTTAACCCGCAATCCAGGCTTCGCTTTCAACGTTTGATTATCCAACTCAAACCTCACCCTGAACAATCCACTACGGGAGTCGAGTTGAGGGTCAACAAACATCAACTTCGCCTTTTGCTCACCCACCGCAGGCAGTTCAGGAAAAACAACCGCCACTTCCATCCCCTCTTTCAAAATCGACAAATGCTTGGTTGAGAGAAAGAATACCAACTTCATCTTGGAAGCATTGATAATTTCAAACAACGGCTCAACACGCCCAATCGCTTCTCCCGGGTCTTTCAAACGGTACACCACCGTACCGGAAACCGGCGCCTTGACCACTCTCTGATCCACTGAATACTGAGCCATTTCAAGCTCTACTTGCAGACGCTTTAACTCAGCTTCCATTTCGAGCAAGTTGGACCGACTCTTGATCTTTTTCTCAAAAAGCTCGCGGGCCGTCCGGGCATCTTCCTCAGCCTTCACAATCATATGCCCCAAACGCTTCACCTCCAATTTCTCACGGGTGGAGAAAAGCTTGGCTAACACACTCCCTTTTTCGACCACATCTCCTTCCTCAACCTCAACACTTTCCACGATCTCTTCTACGGGGGAGCTAATCGTAATCCTCTCATACGGCTGGCTGGTCCCCTCAACCCAGACATCTGCCTGTGCACAAGGAAGCCAGACGGCCAATCCCCCTAATATCATCATTGATCGAATCATCATCGTTTTTTGGATTTGTCTAAAATTAAACCGAGCCTTGGTCTCACCCGAGCTCGCCCGTCACGTCGTTATTTAGTCTCCGTGGGGCTTTCCCCTTGTTTACCCGTGCCATTGGCCAGTGCGAGAGCCACTTCCACCTCCTCCAGAGAAATCCCCAAACGGGTAAAAATTTGACCAGAGGCTAACCATACCATGATCACCGACTTACTCAGCGCGGCCTCACTATGCACCAAGGTTACTTCCGCATCGTTAAGAATTTGCTGCTGCTCCACCACCCGGTAAAAATCGCCCTGACCTTCGTCAAATAAATCTTGCTCTTGCTGCAAACGCTTTTTAGCCAAATCCACCGCTTTTCTAGATGTCACAATCCGCTGCTTCGCCGAGTCCACTCTGCTGAAAGCAGTATCCACCTCCAGGGAAATCATCCGTTGGGCCTTGGATAACTCCAACTCAGCCTGCCGCTTCTGTGCCTTGGCCGCATCAACAGCGGCCGTCACTCCGTCGCGACCGAGTGGCATTTTAAAATCCAGCCCAATCGACCACTCCGTACCTTGTCGGTCAAAGGCTTCTTTGTAAGAATCGTTAGAATTATCCGCCAAGCCGTAAAGACCCACCGTTCCGGTCAAATTCAACTGAGCCTTGGTTGAGTCGTTGGCACGTAACACATTCAACTTGGCCGTTTCCACCACATGTTTGTAATACGCAATATCCAGTCGGCGTGTTCTCCCATACTCAATCAATTGACGTTTGGTTCCCAAATTCTTGGTGGAGCAAAATCCGGCACTCGGCTCGAAACGGGTATTCCCTTCAAGGTCAGGCCCCCGGTCAATCAAGCCAAACAACGCATTCACCCGCTCGATTTTATCCGCTGCCGCCGCAATATACTGATCTTGCCGTTGATAAACCGCTAACTCAGCAGTCACCACATCCGTCTCCAATCCCTCGTTACTTTTAAGCAACTCACGATTGCGTTTCAACATTTGATTCGCGAGAGCGATGTTCTTCTGATGAACCTTCAACACCCGGTCCGCCGCCACAATGTCTGAATACCGGCTCGCAACCTCGGCGGCAAGGTTCATCGCTTTCACCCGGGTGAGCACTTCCTGGGCCGCCACCCGCCGATGCGCAATATTCACCCCTGCCATATTGGCATCCATTCCAAAACCACGCAATAAAGGCTGCGTAATCGTGATCCCGGTAAAGCTTTCATATTCAGGCGTATAGAGCGCACTACTCGAAGTTTGGTTCAAGGTGTTGACCAAACGCGAATATCGCGTTCCCACCTCAAATATCGTTCCCGTGCTATACTTTTTCTTAAGCCCAAACCGGGCTGTCAGATTTTCATCAAGAAAAAGTCGTTCCGAACTTCCGGGGATCTGAACTCCACCAACGGCAACATATTCTCTGGTATTCTGCGGCTTGGTCCTGTCCTCATAACGAGCCAAGGCCTCAACCCCCCAATCAAACTCCAACAACTCACGACGCACCTGGGCCCGGCTGATGGCAACACTTTCCTTTTCACTTTGCAACTCAGGGTTTTGTCGTAGTGCACGCCTCAATGACGCATGCCGACTAACAAGTTCAGTTTGCTCAGCTTCAACAACAGTCAACAAGCAGGTAAAAAATCCGATACTGGCAACAGAAGATATTGATTTCATATACAAATGATTAAATTCGGGGGTGCTCAACTATCTATCAATCATTGAACCGTTGGCTAAAATAGCAACAAGCCGATAACAGTTGGAAGCCCTTGTAGTATCGTCCGAAAACCAAATAGCAATTAGATTTCGCCCAAATGTGCGACAGCATAGGCCACCCACTGAGCACTCGGCATGCCGAAAGGGTAGATTTTTCTCCTGCGATCAATCCGCAACCTTGCATCTTCCCCTCTAATACGCTTGGATGGATGAGCTCGATTCTTCCATACGGAGCCATCATGGAATCTCTTATCTATCAAATCAACGACATCATCTGGAGTTCCGCCTTCATCGCGGTCGCCCTCGGTGTCGGCATCTACTTTTCGATTATCCTCCGCTTCCCCCAGCTGCGGCTGGTGCCACTGATGGCAAAGCTGCTCTTTCGAGGAAATGAAACCAAACAGGGGGTCTCCTCATTTCAGGCCTTCGCCATGGCGATCTCCGGCCGGGTCGGAACCGGTAACATTGCCGGTGTGGCCACGGCCATCGCCTTGGGGGGCCCCGGTGCGGTGTTCTGGATGTGGGTCAGTGCCTTTCTCGGTGCCGCCACTGCCTTTGCTGAATCCACACTGGGTCAAATGTACAAACGGGTGGACCACGATGAATACCGTGGTGGCCCCGCTTACTACATCCGGCACGGGCTGGGACTCAACTGGTATGCCTGCATTTTCGCCTTGGCGACGATTCTAGCCATGACGATGTTCCTTCCGGGGATTCAGGCAAAAAGCGTGGTTCAAGGCATCACTCTCGCCTTCGGCTGGCAGCCTTGGGCTGTGGGTCTGCTCATCGTTATTCCCCTCGGTTTGGTTATCTTTGGCGGCGTGCACCGGATTGCCCACGTGGCTCAAATCCTGGTTCCTCTGATGGCAGCCGCCTACATTTTGGTCTCACTGGTCATCATCATCATGAACATCGACGCTGTCCCCAAGGTGTTCAATCTCATCCTCAGCTCGGCCTTTGGAACCAGCCAGGTCTTTGGTGGCATCGTCGGCCTGTCGATCAGTTGGGGAATCAAACGAGGGATCTACAGCAATGAGGCTGGCCAGGGAAGCGCCGCCCATGCGGCCTCGGCCGCCGAAGTCAGGCACCCCGCGGAACAAGGGCTGGTGCAAGCCTTCTCCGTCTATATCGACACCCTGCTCGTCTGCAGTGCCACCGCTTTTATGATTCTCTTCACTGGCAGCTACAATGTGGTTCAACGCGATGCCTCGGGGAAAGACATCGGCTATGTGGCAGAACATCTCCCCGGGGTGGAATACGGAACCCAGTTCACTCAGTATGCGGTCGACAGCCAATTTGCGGGATACGGACAGGGCTTTGTTGCCGTCGCCTTATTCTTTTTTGCCTTCACGACCCTAATGGCCTACTACTACATGGCAGAAACCAACATTGCCTTTCTGAATCAAAAGCGCAACTGGCGATGGCCCGTCCCTTGCTTACGTATCGTCATTCTCTTATCCACCTTTTACGGGGTGTTTAGCGCAGCGGGCTACGTCTGGACACTGGGAGACATCGGTGTCGGGATCATGGCCTGGTTGAATATCGTCGCGCTAATCCTCCTCCGCAAACCCATCATCCGCACCCTCAAGGACTACGAACGGCAACGCAAATCCGGAGAGCCCATCACTTTCCGGCCATCCGATTTGGACATCCCCAATGCCTCATACTGGGAGGACCGGCAAACAACAAGCCATCAAGCTGACGAGCCTGACCCTTCGCCCCATACATAATATCAAGTAGTCATTGGCGTCAAAACAAGCCCAGTCTATCACGCCTTTTAAAAAGAGAAGGTCGCACTGAGGAAAAAGTGATCCCCCTCCAAGCGCTTATCGACTCCGAACTCATGAATCCAGCGGGCTGAAACACCCAGTGGGCAGCCACCCAGCTCACCAGCCCAGTAAACAGCCGGGCCAATCCCGGCAGCTTCGCCCTTGAAGTCACCTAACAGCGCGCCCGAACCAGAATCCCCGGTGATTTGCTGATACACAAAACCTTGCAAACCGATCGCAAAGGTCTCGGAGAGATACTGGTTCAACATCAACTCGAGGTGCAACTCCTGACCCGTCTGGTAGTTGGTGTCTTGGTTCTCCGTGTTGTAAATGTAACCAAGGGCAAACGAAAATTCCGTCCCCTTTTCCGGATGCAAATACGTCGTGGAAAATGTCGTTTCAAAACTCCAATAGTTTAATCCACCGTTGAGGTCATCATCCTGGTCATATTGACCGATGGGTACGGTCACGATTTCACTCGCATTAAAATGCCAGTTTCCACAATTCCAATAAAGTGAAATGGGAATCAGCCCCAAATCACTCACAAACAAACCGTCATCATCGAATGACCGATCGTTTTGGCCAAGCTCCACCGTAGCTGAGAGATCCATCGCTAAAACCGGCAGATAGGCACCCATGGCATATTGCGCTCCAAACAATTCATGTTCGGTGACCTTCAGTGCCGTCAACATGTACATCGCCATATCAAGCTCAAGCTCGGAACGAATCTGTCCCACATCCACAAAGCGCTGCCTCCCCGCATCTCCATGATAGAAATAAAGATCATTCCTCAAATACAGTCCGGGTTCCGGCTCGAGAGCGACTCCAAAATCGCCATAAAATCCAGGGGTGTAATGGGAGCTTCCTCCTTCAGCCGCATATAAAGACGGAGAGATGAACAAGCTCATAGCGGTAGTGATCAGATGGCGTCGTAATGGTTTCATGGTTGGATGGGAAATGGTAGAGTGATGAATGGTCGGGGGGGGATGAACATCAGTAATGAATTCAACTCCGGGACTTACTTTGTTGTTGGCGGAGTGTAGGGGTCAAGCGCTCCCGGCTTGATAGGTGCCTCTTTTTTGAGCGATGCCGCATGCTCCATCAGCTTGGGCATGGCCGCCTTGGGAACCCAGGTGTCGGCAAAAAAGACGTTTTCCCGCTCCGACATGTCGCTGTAGAGGTTGTAAAGCTTGGGCATGCCATACTCCTTGACCGCGCCGGCCCAAGTATCCAGTTCCTTGAAGTGAAGTTTCCAGTTGCGCCACTTGAGCCCGTAAATGTCGTTGCCCATGTAAACGATCACCGACTCACGACCGGACTTCTTCTTTTTGCCCGTCATGAAATCCACCATCTCCATACCGTCGATCATCCGGTCCTCCGGAACCTTGCCACCGGCAATTTTCGCCAAGGTCGGAAAGAGATCCATCTCGTGAACAATTTCATTGCTCGCTTTGCCGGCCGGAATCTTGCCGGGCCAGCGAATGGCAAAGGGGACACGCATGCTTCCCTCAAAGCTGGTGAACAAGGTCCCCCGCCATGGACCGGGACTCCCTTGGCTGGTGGTATCGAGAGAGACGATGTCATTGCCGTGCGCCATCTCCGGCCCGTTGTCGGCGGTGAAGATAAAGATGGTGTTGTCCCGAATTCCCAGATCATCAATGGAATCGAGCAAGCGACCGGTGTAAGCGTCGATCTGCGTCAGCATATCGGCCCAGGCCCCGTTGCCTGACTTGCCTTGGTAATCAGGGTGAACCATCGTGGGAAAGTGGGTCGCTGTGTAAGGGAGGAAGAGAAAGAATGGCTTCTTTTCCTTGGCGTTGGTCTCCATGAACTTAATCGCCCTGTCTGTCAGGTCCTTATCGATGATCGGACGGTAGTCCAGTCGGTAAGGCCTTACCTTTTTGGGTTTCTCTCCCTTCTTTGCATCCATCACCCAGGTTTCCTCAACACCGCTTTCGGCAAAACCGGGCCGACTCGAGTAGGTCGATTCATCGGTCGAATTGTGGATGCCATACCACTCGTCAAATCCCTGATCTGTCGGGAACCTGCCTTGGGTGCGTCCAAGATGCCATTTGCCGTACATACCGGTCGCATAACCCGCATCGGACAACATCTCCGCCATGGTATATTCCCACTGGACCAAGCCATAGACGCCATCGCCGAGTGGGACAACCCCGTTGCCGCTGCGAATAGCGTAGCGACCGGTCATAATAGCCGACCGCGAAGGGGTACACTGCGCTTCCACATTAAAGTTCGTCAGGCGCAGCCCTTCATCGGCGATTTGGTCCATTCGGGGCGTCTCTGCCCCCCGGACGATTCCGCCCCCATTAAAGCCGGGTTCACCCCAACCAAAATTATCAAGAAAAACCAAAACGATGTTAGGTTTTTCTGCGGCAATTCCATTGGCACTCATCAATCCTGCCGTCGCCAAGGTCAAGAGTCCGCTCGTTATCCATTTTCCTGTTTTTGTTTTCATGAGAGTGTTGTTCTAGCATGGGGTACCAGAAACCTGCTTCAGGTCAAGAAACAAACTAACACAAGAGTGCAACACGCTGTTATAGCGATAGACACAAACAAAGGATTACAAGCTACTGAAGGAGCCAGCGCTCCCTCTCGCACTTCAGAACCAGCCGGCAGGAGAAAATCCTGCCCTGCGATGAGGGCAAGCAAATCGATTCCCGGACGAGCGCGACACCACGCTACTTCTTCACCCGAATACTCACGGACTTACCGTGCGCATCCAGCCCCTCTACCCGGGCGAAGGTTTCGACCGCTGCCAGAGATTTTTTCAGAGCCGCCTGATCCATCCGCACAATACTGGCACGGCGCTGGAACTGGTCGGCGCGGAGTCCCGAAAACGATTTTCCGGATCCTCCGGTTGGCAAGGTATGACTTGGCCCGGCAACAAAATCACCCACGGCCACGGCGGCCAGCGGTCCCAAGTAAATAGCACCCGCCGTCCGAATCTCGTCAAGCCACTTCTCCTCGTCCTCAACCACCAATGACAGGTGCTCGGGAGCAAAGGCATTACAAATCTCCACCGCTTCCTCCAAGGTCTTGGTCAGCAGGCAGAAGGTTCCTTTTTTCAGCACTTCACGGATGTATTTCTCTCGGGACAGTTTGGGTGCCTGCTTTTCAATCTCCTTCTGCACCCGGGTCAGCAGGGCTTTGGAGTTAGTTGCAAATCCGACCACACTGTCACCGGCGTGCTCGGCCTGGGCCAGCATGTCCGCCGCGATAAACCGGGCATTCGCCGACTTATCCGCCACAATCAGAACCTCACTCGGCCCCGGAAGCAAATCGATGGATACCGCGCCAACCAACTGGCGTTTCGCCTCGACCACAAAGGTATTTCCCGGCCCGAAGATTTTTTCCACCGGACGCACGGATTTGGTTCCCAGAGCCATCGCAGCAATCCCCTGCGCACCGCCAACCTTGATGATTTCGGTCGCTCCGGATTCCACCAGAGCATACAACAAGGCTGGATTGATTTTCCCATCCGCCCCGGCCGGCGTAGCAGCCAGAATCTCGGGAACACCAGCGGCCTGACCAAAGGCAGCCGTCATCAAAGCCGATGAGACAAGTGGTGCTTTTCCGCCGGGAACGTAAACGCCCACGCGGTCATACGGAGTGAAGCGTTCACCCACCTCGACACCTTCTTTGTTTTTTGCCTTCCAGTCCTTGCGCATACTCCGCTTGGCGAAGGCGTGAATGTTCCGCTTGCTCATCGCCACTGCCTTTTTAACGTCCTCGTCCACAGAGGCGTAGGCTTCCTCAATCTCCGCTTCGGAGACAAACATCGATTTGGCCGTAAGCTTCAAGCCGTCAAAACGCTGGGTGTATTCAAAGACCGCAGCATTACCCCGCTTCTGCACGTCGGCAATGATACCGGCAACAATCTCTTCCACCTGCTTTCCCGCAGCACCTGGCACGGCACGGCGGTCGAGTTTTTTGACGAAACGGGCGTAGGCTGAGTCCTTGTGACTGAGAACTTTCATGCCCCTGCCCATACATGCTTTGACCAGCCTCTGCAAGCGTGATCCGCCGGTAGATGACAAGGATCCCAAGCCTCATCATCCCTTGGAATAAAGCGCAGAAATGTGTCATGGAGAGGACAATCGATGCTCGTTGAGTTGACAGTCCTCTGACGGAGGATAGGTTAGCCGTTATCTATGGCCTCTAACTCCACTGCACTCTCCCCCCTTTCCTCCGCCGCGGCGGCCCTGCCCCGCACCACCATTCTGGATCCCGCCAAACGCGCATTCCCCCCTTTCTCACTGACCGGCTTACTGGGCTCCGTGTTTGAGCCGACACAGGGTTGCAAGGTCTGCATTTTGATTGATTTTGATGACCCCCAGACCTGGATCACCGATTACGCCTTCGTTGGCAAGGAAGGTTTCGAGGTTCAAAACAAAGCCTATGATGAATTTTTTCAGCCTCTTGAGAACGGCCCGGCATCCAGACAGTTAGGCTTTGCCCCGGTATCAGCTTTCTCCCCTCAAGAGAACGTCGCTTTGTTTGCCTACCGCTGCACGCATGGATCCAATCTGGACCTCAAGGACGAAGCCTGGAACACTGATGGACAACAGCTCTCGCTCGAGCGCGATATCTACCCGAACTTCGATCTGATCTTGTGTATTTCCACCTTCTCGGCCACAGCCCCGTTAACCGAAAAATGCAAGATCCATGGGTTTCGTGGGGCCACGATGCACGGACTCAACGATGTCATTCTGGAATCCGGCCTCGCCGTCAACTACGATGACGTTTCCTCGGATGCAGAAAAAGTGCGCCAGGCCATGACCGAAGCCGATGCAATTGAAATCGATTTTGGTCTGGAAGACGGTCGGGTGCTAACCGCTTGGCTCGGACTGGAGCAACAGGCAGCGCAAAAGTCGCACGGACTCTGCAAGGGGAAGGATAAACCCGACATCGCGAACCTCCCGGCCGGTGAAGTTTATTTCGTCCCTACTGATGCCCGGGGCCAGTTCCCCATGAAATACGAAGATGGCACCCTCGGTGTGCTGGATGTGGAAGACCGAAACATCATTCGCTCAAGCTTGATCGAAGGAAAGCAGTCAACCATTGACGAGCACAACCAACGGCTTACCGACGACCCGATGACCGGAACCATTGGCGAGTTAGGCTTCGGCACCCAGGTATTACCTGTATCCGGTCAGGATATTCAGGACGAAAAAGTACTGGGAACCTGCCACTTGGCAACCGGACGGGATGACCACCTCGGTGGCGACATCATCCCCTCGATGTTCAAAAAGCATGAGAATTCGACGCACGATGACATCCTCTTCGCACCCCACAAAACCCCGAACTTCAACATTCAACAAGTCCGGATGAAACGAGGGGATCAAGAGGAAATCATCATCGAAGACTTCCGCCCGTCCGAGTACATCCTCAACGCCATGGGAGTGGTGTAACGCCCGTGGGGCTTACTCCTCATCCGCGTCTTCCTCTTCCGCGGCCTCGGCTTCCCGTTTCGCTTTGAAACGTTCCTCGGTCAGCTGGTCACATTCCTCGTCGCTCAGACTGAATTCCAGGGAAACGTCCCCCACTTCCACCTCCATACCGTTGGTGAGTGTGATCTCCTCCTGCCTCTCACCATCGAGTTTGACTCCATTTGTGGATTCACAATCGCAGATCACCAAGCCTCCCTTGCGGCGTTCAATCGCCGCGTGTTGCTTGGATACGGATCGATGCTCGATCTTGACATCATTGCTGCTGCTGCGACCCAGGCTCACTTTCATACGCTTCATGTCGAAGCGATAAGCCTGGCTGTCTTTTCCGGGTTCGGTAATACTGATACGTGGCATAATGTTAGAATAGGGTTGGATTATTTCATATTCCCTACGTCAGGGAAAGAGTATTTCTCACAAAGAAATACAAAGCTCTAACCCTGCCCGATTCAAATGGTTGTTGTTCTATAGAAAAATGACCTCCCCCAAAGCTATCGCTTTTCCTTTGACTCTTCAGAGTATTTCATTTACCTAATGGCCTATGTTTATGAAAAAATCTTCCTTAGCAGCAGGTCTGATCATGACCAGCCTGGTGTGCAGCAGCACACAAGCAGCTCTGGTTGGCTACTGGGCGCTGGACGAGACCTCCGGAACAACCGCCTTTGATTCATCGGGTAACAATGTTGATGGAGCCCACGTCAACGGCCCCACCATCGGTGAAGCCTCAGCGGACCTCAGTCTGGGAACAGCCTACCGCTTCAACGGAGCCAACCAGGAAGTTGACCTTGGGGCCACCTACAACAGCCTGAACTCCAACCTGACGGTATCCGCATGGATCAATCCGGATGACACAAACGGCATCCAGCGTGTCTTTTCCTCTTCGACCGGGGCAGGATGGGGGGTTGGCCTCGATGGCGCGAATCTGCGTTTCACCACCTTTACGATTCTCGATTACAACCTCAACCTTGGTGCGAACCCAATCCAGGCAAACGAATGGACCCATCTCGCGGTTACGTTCAACAGCAGCTTCGATGCCGAGTTTTTTGTCAACGGCGTCAGCCGAGGCTCCATCGCGGGCAGCTCTGCAGCCAACCCCGGAACCAACGTCTATCGGATTGGTAGCCGAAATGGAGAAAATTACGACGGCCTGATCGACGAGGTGCGCCTCTACAATGAAGTCTTGAGTGATGCTGAAATCGCTGCACTCGCGACCATCCCGGAGCCCGCTACATCCAGTCTGGCTCTGCTCGGATCCCTCAGCCTGCTCATGCGCCGCAAACGCACAAGCTGAACCCAGGGTTACCGCTACTGTCATAACAATCACCACAAGGGCGAAGGCTCTTCATCCACCAGCGACAAAGGCTTCTCAGGTGGGTGATAGAATTGTAGCGCTCACTCATGCCTCATTCACCTGAGTCGATGATACCGTTATAACAATCGATGCTGTATTCTAGCATCTTTATGCTAGTCTGCGGTTATGGATCGTCATGTTTCTAGCCAAATTGAGGCGCTGCGCCAACAACAGGAGCGCATTCGCGAGACCTTACAGGGGCTCGAAAAACAATGCCAGCAAGTTGACCGGGACCTTGATCAACTGACGGTTCGTACCAGTGAATCCTCATCTGAGGCATTTCCGACTACAGACAAGCCGGCCAGCGATGAGACAAAGCAGCCAGCGAATCCCGCCCCATCCCATCCGCTTCAGCAAGCAATCGCCCAAGACAAACAACAGGTCGAATCTGCCACGCCACCACCGCTGCCCGCAGCCGTAAAAACAGCCGTAAAAACAGCCGTAAAAGCAAGCAAAGCATCCGGGCTCGAAACACCCGTCACATCCACAAACCCCACCGCTGCAGTCGAATCCACCAAGGGTGATTCAAATCCCCGCGATCCCGGCAAAGACAAGCCTGCCAAACCCGCTTCGCCGAGCCACCAATCAAAACCATCCCCTACCCTCGGAGAATGGGAACTGAACTTTGGGAAAATCTGGCTGGTCCGTCTTGGGGTCGTCTTCTTACTCACTGGCCTCATTTTCCTCAGCACCTACGCCTACCGCAACTGGCTGTTCCATTCCGGTCCAGCCGTCAAAGTCGCCTTCTTCATGCTGATCTCAATCTCCCTGACCGGAGTCGGGCTCTGGCTGGAGCGATGGAAAGACCGCTTCAAACACTACGGCCGGGTCCTGGCATCCGGCGGACTGGCCGCAGGCTATTATACATTGTATGCCGCCCATTTTACTCCCGCCCTGAAAATCATCGACTCTCCGGTGCTGGCGGCCACCCTGCTCACGCTGTGGGCTGGAATCATGCTGGCATTTGCCGTATGGAAGCAATCCAGAATCATCGCCGTAATGGCGATTGGCCTCGCCTTCTACGGCACCATCGTCAACCCGGCAGGAACCCTCTCCTTGTTCTCATCCCTGCTGCTGGCATCCGCCGGCGTCTGGCTGATGCTCCGATTCCGCTGGGTCGCAATCGGGCTCGGCACCACCCTGGCTGCTTATGCAGCCCATGCCTTCTGGCTGGGATACTACCCGGGGCAGATCGCAGAGCCCGTCCGCTTAACCTACCTCGCCTCATACTGGTTGCTCTTTTCCTTCAGTTTACTCACTCCGCAGGCAAAACGACTCGATCACGCCGTGCAGCGCGCCATGGCAGCCATCAACAACACTTCCGCCTGGGGGCTGACCGTCTTTCTGATTCCGAGTTTCACCGCCCACCCGCAGATCGGTTGGATCTCGATCGGTATCGGCGTCTTATGGCTGGGGATGGCGGCGGCTATCCGCTGGCTACCCGGTGACCGAGCCTGGCACCGCTCACTCGCCGTCATCTATGGATACCAAGGAGCTTTGATTGCCAGCCTCGGTATTTTGCTCGAAGCCACGGGCTACACCCGCTTTCTGATCTTTGCAGTGGAAGCCTGCATCCTCCTGGCCGGGGCGAGGCAGTTTGGTGGCACTCTCGCGCGTCTGGCATCCACCCTGGCTATCGTCGTCTCCGTCCTCGCGGCATTACCGGAGGCCAATGGCCTGAAAATGGCAAGCTGGCCATCCTACGCAGCACTCGCTCTGGTCTATGCGGTCTACACTGCCATCGTCCGTTGGGACTGCGGAAAAAACAGGCAAAACATCGGGGTCGCCATGATCCCTGCCGGGCTCGTCTGGTTGGTCCTCGCATTCGGGGTGTTCAACCAATGGTCCGCAGTCCTCGGCCTGCATGGGCTATTCCTGACCTCTGCCGCCACCCTATGCGCTTACCTGTTCACGAAAAAGCCATGGTGGTTTGCCGACCTCGCGCTGATCTCCTTCCTCCCCTGCCTGGGTGCCGTCTGGTGGTTTTTCTACGAATCACAAAATATCGGTATCCCCTCTTCTGTGACCCCCGTGGCCACGGTCATACTCTTCTGGTTTCTCATCCCCCGCCACCTGAAAGCGTGGGACGAACTGATGGATCATCGTGAGGCCTCCAGTAGTATGAGTCTCGAGTGGGTATTCAGTATCCTCGCCACTCTGATGACCGCCGTCACTCTGAGCGATCCTTCATTTCCCGACTCCCTGTGGTTGGTCGCCGGCGGCCTGCTCGCCCTATCCGCCCACGCCGTCTCACACTTCACCCAACGTCGTAGTTTCGGCGTCCCGGCATTACTTTTTCACGCCATCGCCTGGGTTCATCTCCTTGCCGAGGGAAGGCAATTCCCCCTGCTCGGCTGGATGCCCATGGTTCTGGCCCTCGTGCAATTGGCTGCGGTCGATACCATCAGCCCGATACTCGGAAAAAGACGACTGCGGATGATGCTCGCTCTGATGGTTCTGGCAAGCGGAGGCGTTCACGCTTACCAAGAACTGGCACGCCCCGACCTGATGCTGACGGTCATCGGTATCGGTATGATCAGCTGGGCCTACGCCCGAAACAGCCGGGGATTCGCCTCAGCATGTGGCACCCCCGCCTTGATTCTCGCCTGTGTTGTCTCGCTGCTGAGCCATCCGGTGGACGACTGGGCTCGCTATCTCCCCATGCTGGCGACTATCGGTGTGCACGCACTGCTCTGGCGACGCAGGCCAAGCACCGACTCAAACGACCCTTGGCTTCCCACCCGTTCACTCATCCTCGGGGCCTCACTGCTCAGCCTGTTTTTCGCCACCTCCATCCATGTCAGGTCGAGCTTCGAGGGCTCCGGACTCTCCATCTGTTGGGCCCTACTGGCAATCAGTTTGTTCTGCCTCGGGCTGCTGATGCGCTGTCGACCCTACCGCTTAATCGGCCTTGCCTGGCTGGCGCTCGCCGCGATTCACGTGGTCAGTGTGGACGTGATGCGTCTCGGCACCCTCGGCCGCATCCTCAGCTTCATCATCCTCGGCGTAGTGCTGCTTCTTCTCGGGTTTCTTTATAATCGATTCCAGGAAACCATCCGTAAGTTCCTCTAATACAAAAACATCGGGAGACACCCTCAAACCCTTGCCCTGCAAGAGGTGAAGCCCGAATGATCCCTATCCGTTGAAACGAACGTTTTACAGTTGTTGGGCGATTCCATTTGTGCGCTTGGCTGAATACCCGTATCGAATACATGTGCCATCCCCCCAGCATAAGTCACTGAAGATTAACATCTAAAGTCAAAGCTGATGACACATCCCCAAACACCCCTTACATCCTCTTCCTCTACTTTGAGACAAGGGAAGAGTTCTGTCCCCGTTGATCGTAGCTTCTTTCGTAAGCTCTACGACGATCCGGATCGTGTGTCCGACCGCAAGGCATAACCTTGCATTTTGTTATTAGGCTCGCTCGCCCCCCCATGGTGAGCCCTCTCCCCCCCACGGAGAAAAATAGACCCGAAACACTGCTGTCGCGGTGATCTATTGCCCTAATAACCCAATACACAACCCATGCAAAAAACCCAGTTCGCGCGTTACGGCGCCGCCGTCACCGCACTCACCCTCATCCCCCTCACTTACCAACTCATCAACCGCCCCAACAGCATTCCCCATGCCGAAACCCATACGGCGGTCGATTCCAAAACTAAACAACAGACACCCCACTCACACTGCCAAGGATGCACCGGTCACGCACCGCATGACGCCCGCCAGAACAGTTCTTATGGAACCATCGGATTGCTCTGGGAGACGTCACTGCCCAACCCCGCGGAAGCCGCCATCACCCTGGAAATCACCAACGGAGCCCCGTTGGCTAGTGAGTATCGTGTCGGCGAACGTCCACAACTTGTGCTCGAAGACGGCACCGAGGTTCAAGTGGAGGTCTCGTCCCGCTATGTCCACAGTGACGGAACCGTGGCCGTGGATGCCCTTGTGCCCATCAAACAAGATGGAGCACCCGATGGCCACTTGCACATGCAGTGGAATGATCAGGATGGATTTTTCCTCGGCCAAATCGAATTCCCCAACCACCCGCTGGCCTACGAAATCACCCGCCAGAATGACGGGACCCCTGTCATTACCCGCCGCACCATCGATCAACTGCTTTGCGCAGAAGTCGAACCTTCGACCATGCATGTCCGCTACGGCATGCCGGCCGTCGATGAAGCTTTGGCCAGCGAATGGGAAGCTACCAGCGAAGAAACCACAGCGGCGGAGGGTGAAACCACCATCACCGAAGAAGCGGCCATGCTGGTACCAGCTCTCAACAGCTACCCTTCGGCCGAAGCTGTCGTTTACCTCGATTTCGACGGAGAAGAGGTTAAAGGCACCTCCTGGGGGTCAAACATCAGTGCAGCACCAACCGGTTACTCCGCAGCCAAAATCACTGACATCTGGAAACGGGTCGCCGCCGATATGGAACCATTCAATTTGAACGTGACCACCGAAGAGGCCGTTTATCTCAACGCACCTGCGACACGAAGAATCCGCTGTATCATCACCCCTTCCAACGAATGGTATTACAGCCCCTCCGTGGGTGGCGTGGCCAAACGCAGTTCCTTCACTTGGTCTGGTGACACCCCGTGCTGGGCATTTTCCGACAACTTGCTCAACGGGACCAAATATATCGCCGAGTGCTGCTCTCACGAAGTAGGACACACCCTCGGATTGGCTCACGACGGAAAAGACTCCACCACTTACTACGCCGGGCATGGGTCCGGAGCCGTTGGCTGGGCTCCCATCATGGGCAACGGCTATTACAAAACCCTGACCCAGTGGAGCAAAGGTGAATACTCCGGAGCTACCAACACTCAGGATGACCTCGCCATCATCGCCTCCAATACCAACGGATTCGGCTACCGCAACGACGACCACAGCAGTAAAAAACAAACCGCCAGCGTCATCCCACGCAATGCCAACGATCAGATAAGTGCCACGGGTGTCATCGAGACCCGGGGCGATGTCGACATCTTCGAACTCGAATCCGGCAGCGGCTCCGTCACTCTGGAGGTCCAACCAGCCAACAGTATTGCCAACGTCGATCTGATGGTCGAACTCTACGACGCTCAGGGATCGCTTATCTCCACAGCCAACCCCGGAAGTTTACTCAACGCCTCCATCAGCACCCAACTAGATAGTGGAACCTACTACCTCCACGTCAAGGCCACCGGATACGGCACGGCCGATACGGGAAGCTCAGACTATGCCAGCCTGGGGGCCTACACCATCCATGGTCAACTGGCCTCCGATTCGCAACCAAGTCCCTACGAGCTCACCGTTTCCAGCCTGCCCGAAGAAGATCGCGATCTTGGTGACGACCCCGATGGCGACGGCTTAAACAACCTCGCCGAGCACGCACTGGGAACCAACCCCGATACTCTGGATACCATCCAAAACTTCACTTCTATAGAAGCCCTCGGACCATCCGCCGCTGAATTTATCATCGATCTGCCCGCTGAGATTCCAGCCGATACCATTTATGTCGTCGAGGCCACATGCGCTCTGGAATCCAATGAATGGACCAGTATCGCCATTTGCAGCGATTCGGGACAATGGTCCGGCGATGCCAGCGTCTCCGAAGAAATCGGCCCGAACGGCAAACGCCGCTTCCGTATCAACGATCACTCCGGCGAATCCTGGACCTGCCGCTTCATGCGCGTCCGCTTTGAACTCGCCAACAACAGTTAAATCCACACTTACTCAAGCTTGCTTAAATATATAATCCAAGCATCAAATGTGTTAGATTATAAATAATGAAAAAAGAGTCGGAAACAAGATGCCAGAATATGCACATAAGTCACTCAAGATGAGCCATCAAACCATCAGCTTTCACAACCAGCTGTTTTATTTTTACAAACTATTAATATCTTGAAATTATCAAGATATGCTTTTATATTAAGTTACCCTGCAACGTGATTTTTATTTACGGCAGGCAAAAAAAAGAGACACTATCAGGTGCTGGATAACCCCCCCCTTTGATCCCGCCCTCAAGACATACATATAGATACATAGACCCTCGGGTCATCCAGTCATTTCACGGAACTTCTAATCAAGGAAGGAACCCCCCTCCATGAAAATGACCCCCAAACCCCCACATAAACGTGCGGCCGCCAAATACGCGCTAGCGATAGGCTGCACCCTCTTCGGTTGGTTAAGTCCACCCGTCGAGGCAGTATCCATTGATTTGACAACCAGCATAAACGCTGGAGGTGAGATCAACGGTGCCATCTTCTTAGTAGACAACTCCCAGCCTGCCGGAACCGGCATATTCGGTCGCGATGCTGGTGGCGTATTTCTGCGTATCCAAGTAACGGGAACCGAGCAAGGATACAATACGAGTGCCAACGGTGTCATGGACAACAAAACAGGTCCATTCACACGAGATTTGCTCTACTCCACACTCAACACGGTAAGCATTGAAGGTTCGCTCTACGTCCCGTTTCTGCTGGACACCAATGAGATGAACACAGTTGAGGGCCGCACTATTACCATGGAGAGCCTGAAAATATTCAGCTCGACCACGGGAGGCCTGTCCCATGGCGACATTGGAGGACTGGAAGGCGATGCGGCAACGACGTTGCTGTATGACCTTGACGGAACTCCAGACGGCGACAGCTCAGTGCTACTCGATTACGACCTAATCGGTCGCGGCAGTGGAGCTGCTGACATGGGAGTATTCATACCGCTGATCAATTTTGCGGGTGTTGAGGATGACGAATACATCGTTCTCTACAGCTCTTTCAGTGGTGCTGATGCTGGATTCGAGGAATGGACACCTGGTGCCCAGGGGCCACTTCCCCCCGATGATCCTGGACCCAACCCTTTGCCTGAACCAAGCACAGGAGTAATGGGATTGATTGGCTTGATGCTGATTCTCCGCCGTAGAAACCGATAAAACCACTACCACCGACCTGCTCGCCTCATGGCGTGCAGGCGGTAGGTTTATTGCGGCTTCCCCGCCGTTGACCCCCAACCGTATCACCCGATGAACATCCCCCCTTTCATGAAATATTGGTTCTCGCTCGTATGGACCATTTCCACAATCACTGGAGCTCAAGCTGCCAGTATTTGCTGCCCATTGAACGGGCAGGCCGCTATCTCCGTCTTGTGTGACCAGCCACAGATAAGCACCGTCGTCGAACAAAGGTCATTTGTTCCCATTCCGGTGCAACCGATCGCCATCATCGACCCGGTGGATATCGTTCAAGTTACCTATTCCTGCGGTCTGGCAGAGAGCAGTGTTGAAATTGAATCGTGGCAAGAAAGCTTCCCGCTCCTCGCCCCAGTTGAGCATGCCGTGACGATTACCGCACCGAATTTTACGATCGGGCAAACAGAAACAATTGAAAACTTTAGCCAATTTGGCGTAGTCCCCGAACCGAGCACCGCGACGTTGGGGGTTATTAGCCTGATCCTACTGTGGAGGCGTAGAATGCCTTAAACCCCCACGAGTAGGAAACATACCGGAAAGAAGTTCCGGAAAAATGAGTCCGCACGCTGTTTGGGCAGTGTGCGGACTTTTATTTTTAAATAAATTACATCTTTACATTTATTTTTAATAAAACTATAGTCAACTGTCGGTTAAACTGACCATCTCGCATTTTTATATACCCCCTTTCCTGGCAGGAAAATTCCGGGTCTCCCGGAGGAACAATAAAGCCCGCGTGCCCTAGGGAGGCATGCGGGCTGTTTGTTTTGATGTGATGTCATTTGTGAAAATACCACGCATGACCACGCTCTCATACCGTATCTTACACTTCGGCACGCACAATCCCCAGGGGATTGCTCTCTTTCAATTCGTCAGGCAAGAGGAAATCCGGACAGTCCTGCCAGCAAACAGCACGGGTAAAGCGGTAAATCGACATCGTGCCCACCGAAGTACTCCGGCCGTCCGAGGTGGCTGGGAATGGCCCTCCATGCACCATGCTGGCACACACTTCCACGCCGGTTGGAAAACCGTTAAACACCAAACGCCCGGCACAGGCTTCCATCCATTGACACAGGCTGGATAATCGGCGCAGCTCATCATCCGTTCCGTGCACACTGGCTGTCAATTGACCTCCCAAGGATGCCATCAATGCCTCGAGCTCTTGATCATCACCATACGTAACCAACAAAGTCGCCGGACCAAACACCTCCTCCGCCAAATCATTGGCAGCAAGAAAATCAGAAGCCGTTGTCTTGAACACAGACGGCACGGCCTGGTTCAAAGCCCCACCGCAGCTGCCCGAAGCCAGAAGTTCGACACGATCATGTTGATTCAAATGCTCCAGTCCCTGATCGTAGGCTTGGCAAATTCCAGCATTCAACATCGTGGCACTAGCACTGGCGGATACGAGTTCGCTCAGCTTGCCCGTAATGTGTTGGGCCGCATCTTCCTGGATAAAAACCAACCCCGGATTCGTGCAAAACTGGCCTACGCCGAGAGTCAGCGATTGGAACAACCCTTCAGCAAGCGTATCCCCTTTGCTTTTCGCCAACTCAGCCAAAATCACGACCGGGTTAATGGCACTCATTTCGGCATAAACCGGGATAGGTTCGGGGCGTGCCGCAGCCAAATCCATCAAGGCCCTTCCACCGGCATAAGAACCGGTAAACCCAACCGCCTTAATCGATGGATGCGTCACCAACGCCTGCCCTACCGTCCGACCCGAGCCATAAAGTAACGAAAACACACCTTCGGGTAATCCACAGTCAGCGACGGCCTGCTGAATCGCCAGCCCCACAATCTCAGCCGTCCCACTATGGGACGAATGCGCT
Source organism: Oceaniferula marina (assembly GCF_013391475.1). NCBI lineage: Bacteria > Pseudomonadati > Verrucomicrobiota > Verrucomicrobiia > Verrucomicrobiales > Verrucomicrobiaceae > Oceaniferula > Oceaniferula marina. Next base: position 473,890 of record NZ_JACBAZ010000003.1, read on the forward strand.
TTGACAATCACCGGACAACCTGCCGCTAAAGCCGAAGCCGTATCTCCACCTGCCGTGGAAAAGGCAAGGGGGAAGTTGGATGCCGCAAACACAGCCACAGGACCGAGCGGCCGCATCATACTGCGTGTATCCACTTTCGGCAATGGCTCGCGATCTGGCTGGGCACGATCAATACGGGCATCCACCCAGGACCCCTCCTCAAGCATGGCAGCAAACATCCTGAGCTGTCCACAGGTCCGGCCTGCCTCACCACGAACCCGCATTTCAGGCAATCCGGTTTCCAATGGCATCCGGGCGACCAAATGATCCAGTGAAGCTTCAATCCTATCGGCAATCGTTCTCAGTAAGGTTGCTTTATTCTTCCCTGAGGTCGAACGAAAGGTCTGGAATGCCTCTGATGCGAGTTGCACAGCCAAAGCCAGTTCCTCGTCGCTCGCCGACACATAGTCCGGCTCGAGTTCCTCATTGGTCGCCGGGTTGATACTGTTACCAGCCTGGGCAATTCCCTGGCCCCTGCGAGCTCCTATAATCGATGTTCCGTTAAGTTTCATATTGTTAAAAATAAATTCGTTATGTTCTCCTGTTGGCTCTGGCAATACACGGGATTCGTGGATGCATGCCCCTGTTGGATTAATGCGTCGGGATACCATAACGGAAAGGGTCCTCTTCCCGAAGAAAGAAAATAGCCTCACCATTGACATGGGCATGTCCCGAGATTTGCGGTGTCATTTGCCCATCTGATTCGGCAATCACCCGCCCCTCAAAAACGGTGTTCAAAATACTTGCCTGCTTCCAGACCTGACCGAGCTGCAACTTGCCGTCAGCAAACAGACAGGCCAGCTTGGCAGAAGTCCCGGTTCCACATGGAGACCGGTCATAGGCCTTACCCGGGCAAAGCACAAAACTACGGCTGTCAGAAATACCAGGCGTCGGATCTCCGAACACTTCCACATGATCAATCTCCATCCCCTCGGCTCCAGTCACCGATTGTTCTTTTAAAGCGGTGGAAACGGCTGAAGAAAATTCAGTCAAGGCTGCGATACACTCAGGAACGACTTCCGGGCACTGCTCGGCTTGCGATCGATCCACGAGAAAAAACCAATTCCCCCCCCAGGCAACATCACCCGTCACCTTTCCCCATTTCCCCACATTCAAGCTTACACCTCTGCGGTAGCGATAACTCGGCACGTTTGTCACCGTCACCGATCCATCATCATGCCACTCCGCCAGCACTTCACCCACGGGTGTTTCAATCCGGTGTTTCCCCACCGCTATTCGACCCAAATGAGCAAGGGTAACGGTCACCCCAATCGTTCCATGAACACAGCCATTCAAGTACCCCACGTTATTGAAAAAAATCACCCCCGTAACACACTCCGGATTAACCGGTGGGCAAAGCAAGGCACCTACCATTGCCTCATGACCGCGTGGCTCGTGAATACAAGCACTACGTATCCAATCATATTTCTCCTCGAGCAGCTTCCGCCGCTCCATCAGCGACCCCTCATCCAGCCCCCGAACAGACTCCGGCCATGCCGTGACGACACGGGTTGGTTCGCCTCCGGTATGTGAGTCAATAATACGGAGAAAGGGCTGTTCGGGGTTGCTCATTGGTGTTGATTACTCTACCATGCGGGTCTTGTCAGAATCCACAGAAGCCACCTTTTAATCCGCACACCTATGAGTAGCCCAGCTGATATCCGAAAAGCCTTTTTTCAACGTTTGGACCGCCCTCTTCTCGTCGAGCATCTGTTTGACCAGGTTCCCGACATCGCTTTCTTTATCAAAGACCACTTAGGCCGTTATGTCGCTGCCAACAAAACCCTCTGCCAACGATGCGGTGTAGAGAACAAAGATGGAATCATCGGCAAAAAAGCAGACGAGTTATTCCCTGCACCACTCGGAACCACCTTTGCCGAACAAGATCAACAAGTACTCAAAATGGCACGCAGCATCAATGCCCGGCTCGAACTCCACCTCTACCCTGATGGCCACGAAGGGTGGGGTCTAACATACAAAGAACCCATCTTCGATAACAACCGTTTGATCATCGGTGTCTCCGGCATCACCCGGGACCTCCACACCTTCACAGAGCACAGTGACGACCTCTCATCCGTCTCGGACGTGTTAGAATACATCCGGAATCACATCGATCAACCTTTGCGCCTGCCTGATCTGGCGAAAATGGCAGACCTTTCCGTATATCAGTTAGATCAACGCATTCGCTCGATTTATCAAATATCCTCCGGTCAGCTGATTACAAAAACACGCGTCAATGCGGCCTGCCATATGCTCACCGCTACCGGCAAAACCATTTCTAACATCGCCCAGGAATGCGGCTACTCCGACCAGTCAGCCTTCAGCCGGCAGTTCAAGCAAACCACTGGTCTGACACCGAAGGCCTACCGTGACCGGCAACTCCCCTAGCTCGGCACAGCAGCACACTAACAACACCTTGATTGAATCCTGATCGAAGGACTGGAGAGATGACCCCGGTCCTTCATTGGACTGCGCACGTGGGCGAAAAGCTTCCTCTGGCCCGCACTCAATCAAATCGCATGGGATCCAACTTTTGAATATCCATCAGAGGAGGACGGCCAAGCATCGATTCCATGACCAGCTGCCCGGTCACGGGCCCCATACTCAGCCCCATCATCGAGTGGCCGGTTGCCACCGTCAGATTGGAACATCCTGCAACACGCCCAATATATGGAAGTCCATCCGGAGAACATGGACGAAGGCCTGCCCATGCTGGGGTGTCTTGAAAATCTTCTTCTGAGAATGAGGGGAAATATTCACAAGCGGAGCGGACAATGCCACGAATTCGGCGGGAATTAACACTCAAATCCGCTCCACAGATTTCCATGGTTCCGGCGAATCGAAGCCGCTCACCCATGGGAGTTACCGCCACCTTCGCCTCCGCTAAAATCGAGCACAATTGTGGCTGCTCCCTGGGGGACTTCAATGTGAGCGAGTACCCTTTGCCGGCTTGCATGGGCATGCGCTTCCCCATCGTTTTTAGCAGACCATCGGTCCAGACACCGCAGCACAAGAGGATTTGACTGCCCGGAGGCACAACCGCACCCTTCAAGGAAACCTGACCATCCCCCTGCCGATCCAGACCCGAGACTTCGGCATCGTAGATCATCTCTGCCCCCATGGACTCAAGCTCACGACGCAGGGCGGACAAAAACGCAGCAGGGTCGAGGTGGCAATCCTGCTTGAACCAGACCCCACCAACAACGTCCATCTGGATCTTTGAATCCAACTCCGTCAAGCGCTGGGGTGAACACAGTTCGGCATCCACTCCAAGCTCACGCGCCATTTTCGCCACTTCAGCCTCTTCCTCCATGCCTTTTTCCGTCCGACACAGCATCAGCAATCCACGTTGCTCCACAGGGATTCCGATTTGTTTTGCCATGTCAAGAAACAGGCGGCGGCTCGCCAAATTCAGATCCCGCAACAACTCGCGGCTCGCCATCACATGTTTATCCGTTGCATGAGAAGTAAACAGCCTCCCCCAGCGCATCAGGTCGAGACTTGCTCGTGGCCGAATAAAAAACGGACCCTCAGGGTCGGCAAGCCACTTGATCCCCTTACCGATGATTCCCGGTGCAGCCAAAGGGATAAAATGGCTGGGGACCACCATACCGGCATTTCCGTATGAGCAACCGGAAACATCAGACTCAGATGGGGCCCGGTCAATCACACTGACGCGCATCCCTGCCCTCAGGCAGTGCCATGCCGTACACAGACCAATAATACCTGCACCTACGATAATCACGGGTTCGGAGTGCTTTGCGTTCATGACAACCAACTTACCATCAGGGTCTAGTCAACATGTGCAGCCCGCACCTCGATATCCGCACAGGTGGCGTCCACCCAAATCATCCAAGGGAACGATTAGCACACACCCCGATGTAACGCCCACATGCGCCACGCACACGAGAACACCTTTGTCACACCTTGAACTCAAGGCCAAACGAGCACCGCCATTCCGACAAACGAACCACTCAAATGGGATTACTTGGTCGGAGGCAATGCCAGCAAGGCACTCGTCATACAAAAGGCATCCGGAACAGGCATCCGCTTTTTACCGTGCCCGGCACCCCAGGAATCCGTGTAAATCAGCTCGTCCGTTTTCTTGTTGTAACCAATGATGAGTCGCATGTGACCGCCAAACGCCTGCGGTAGGTTTTCCTCCTTAAACATACCGAGCTGCAAACACCAACCGACGGGAACCCCTTGGTCGATATAAGTATAAATCTTATTTTTAAACCGTGAATAACTCGATTTTTTGACCATCACACTGCGGTAAATGTCTTTATCACATTCCCTACTCAGCTGCTGACGACTGACAACCCCTTCATCGACATCATCCCGAAATTCTGTTTTGCCCTGTTTCTTAGCGATTTTATTATAGCTCTTTACGTCGCGGGCAAACTCCTTGAGCCCCCGGTTGTAGTTGCGAATCACCCGGTCATAATCCTGATACGAGCTCTTTCCATCCGGCATTTTATCCGCCAAGCCTGTTGGATACTCATACAGAACCAAGACCTTGGAGTGGACGTGGCGCGTCACTTTTTTCAATGAGGCGACCATCTCACCGAGAGACGTTCCACTTCCCGGGCCGGTGCCCGCAATTTGAGCAAGCTCGTGTTGGTCGACTTCCAATCCATAATATTGATAAACACGCGCAGCCGATGCCACGGCGCAGTATCCCTTACGCCCCTGATCGACCATCGGCACCCCTTCGATAAATACATCACCACTGGCCCGGTCCTCGACTACATTGGATTTCAGCGATGAGCGATTGGCAATCTTTGCCTTATCCGCATTCTTGGGCTTCATGCGCAAGCGCAGAAACTCAGCATTTTTCCCATCCCGGCTGATACTCTTCTCCAAGAGCAAAGCGCTTTTGTCCCACATCCAAAGCTGTCGGTCCAGCTTGACAGTGCCTCTCTGGCTCATGTCTCTTGGGCGCACTTTGGTTTTTGTAGAAATCTCGTTCATGATGTGATTCCGGCGGTCATTAAACGCCGACAGGCCAATCGCGCCATCATCACCACGGTTGTATACAGATACCGTCAACGAACTGATTTTACCGTTCTCCGAACGCAGAACCGTTTCCCCTGCTTCCTTCCCGAACAAGGTAAACCCCTTACCTTCCGATCGTAAATCCTTCTTCGCCGCAGACATAAATACAAAGCCATTGGCTTTGTGCTTTTTCTCAAAATCCGTGACAGACATGGACCAGATCTCCTGGTTGAGCACAAGGCTCTCCAACTCAAAAGCCTTGGGTTTCACTTTCGTTTTACTGAAAGCCGGGGCACAAAAGAGCAAACAAACAGGCAGAAGGAGGAAATACTTCATCGTGCTGATTTATTATAAAATCAGACCAATGATGAAAAGAACAATTGTTCCCATTTTCCGTAGCACAGCGATGCAAGCCGGTACGCATCCTAAATCCAGCCTTTACACAGTGATCCAGCCAAGCACATGCTGACGAATCACTTCATCTCGCCATGACCGCTTTCTTCAAATTCTGCCTCCTGATTGTTACCGTCACTCCATTCTGCTTAACGACCTCCTCCTGTGTCGTCAAGCAAACCACCACCAGAGATGGAGCCGTGGTCGATGAAAAATACATCATCAAACGCCCGGTCAAAAAATTCATCCAGAATGCAGAATTTGAATAGAGCTCGAATCATCGTGTCCGACCGTCACTGATGGCTTTTTCGAGCCGCTCCATCAGCTCCTTGACCTTGGCTGGCTGCGTTTTTGCCAGGTTGTTTTGTTCGGCCAAATCGTCCTTCAGATGATACAACTGCAATGCCTGGTCCTTGGATCGCTTACCGGGAACCAGTAGCTTCCAATCGCCCACCCGGATTTGCTTGGCACAGTCCGGGTTACTGGCAACCCAGCTCTGGGTGATGATCTGCTCACGCACCGCTTGCTTTGGATTGGTCAACACCGGCAGCAAACTCACACTATCAGGCGCATCCTGTTCAGCCAGTGGCTGTTTCACGATATCGGCAGCCGTGGCATAACAATCGACCAGACCAACGATTTGCTCACTCACGGAGCCGGAAGGGATAACACCAGGCCACCGAGCGATAAAAGGTTCACGAATGCCCCCTTCATACGGCGTCACCTTGTAGCCACGCAAAGGACCGTTAATCTTCTGGCCATACACTTTCTCCTGCTCGGCGTAAACACCACAGCCACCATTGTCACTGGTGACAATCAGCAGGGTATTGTCAGCCACTCCTTGCTCGTCGAGCGTTTTCATAATTTCACCGACACACCAGTCAAATTGGTGAATCGTATCCCCTCGACGACCAAATCCACTGCTTCCCAAAAAGCGAGGGTTAGGGGCAATCGGAGCGTGGACATCATGAGTGGAAAAATACAGGAAGAACGGCTTGTCCTTGTTTTCCTTGATAAAATGCACCGCCTTGTTCGTGATGGTATCGGCAATCGAATCATCCTGCCATAAAGCCGTCTGACCTCCGGTCATAAAACCAATCCGGCAGATCCCATTCACGATCGAGCCACCCCGAATCTCATGCACCGGATCACGATGCGTCGGACGAATCAACTCCGGGTGGGTTTTTGCCGTCGGGCTATCAAAAACATTCCCTCTGAAGCTCACCTTGATCGGGTCCGCAGGGTCCAGATTCACCACCTTGTGATCTTCCACATAGACGCAAGGCACCCGGTCACCAGTGGCAGGGATCAAAAACGAATAATCAAAGCCCAGCGTATTCGGGCCGGCATCAATCTCAGCATTGTAATCGGTTTTCCCCTCACGCCCCATACCGAGATGCCATTTGCCAATAGCCGCAGTGGTATACCCGGCTTTTTTCATTACCTGGGCAATCGTCGATGTGCCCTCAGGAATACAAAGCGGGGCATCACCAGATAAAATCCCGGTCCCCGGTTGGCGCCACGCATGCTTGCCCGTCAGCATGGAAAATCGCGTCGGAGTGCAGGTCGCCGCACCCGCATAGGCATCGGTAAAACGCATTCCCTCCTGGGCGAGCCGATCAATATTCGGGGTCTTGATTTTTTTCGAGCCATAACAACCAAAATCCCCATAACCGATATCATCGGCAAGAATAAGAACAATGTTAGGTTTTGATGTTTCAGCTGCGGCTACCAATGTAGAAACAGACAAGGCAATAAATGTTAGTTTAAAATGATTCATAGTCATGACATGCGTGATGGATAGAATGAAGGGGCTTGAAATGACGTCCCTTCTCAGAGAGATCCACGTCGATGTCAATGGGTTTGCTCAGCGCCGTCAAATTAGACGATAAAAAAGAAGTTCCTCTCATCCACGGTTCTCATTCTCGGCTTGCAACGCAATCATCTTGATTGTTGTCGAGAATAGCTTAGGGTGTAAATGGTCTCATTGGCGGATTTTACAGGCGCTGCTTGGTTTGATCTCTCCCCTGAGCCCCCATTCGACGCTTCGAAATACCAACCCCCAAAGAAGCCATGATCGTCAAAACCCTGAAAGAGCATCTGGATGCTCACCAAATCAAATACACCACCACCAGCCACTCCCCGGCATTCACTGCCATGGAAGTCGCTGAAATGGCACACGTTCCAGGCAAGCAAATGGCCAAAGTCGTCATCATGCGATTGGAACAACGCCTGACCATGACCGTCCTACCTGCGAACTACCGGATCAACTCCGCCCGTATGGTTCAGGCCATGCACACAGCCAACCTGCGCATTGCCAATGAAGATGAATTCGGCCACATGTTCCCGGATTGTGAGCTCGGAGCCATGCCTCCTTTTGGCAACCTGTATGGCATGCACACCTACGTGGCTCGTAGTCTGGCAGAAGACAAGTGGATCACCTTTAGCGCGGGCACCCACTCCGAAGTCATCACCATGCTGACGGAAGATTACCTGCAGCTGGTCAAACCAAAGGTGATTTCTTTCACCGACCGTTTTTACCCGATTCCTGAACAGCACAAAACCAAACATCGGCTTTAATCGGCAAGCTTCACGGTGGATTGTGTATCACCGATTTATCGGACCATTCAGGTGCCGCAGAAGGTTGCATGTACCACTTCATCAGGAGTCGGAGGCCGTTCATACGGTTCATTTTCAGCTTGATCGTCGTATGGGTGCGCAAGCACTCCAAGCAAACGATGAAACACAGAAAAGTCACCCGCATACGCAGCGGCAATGGCTTGCTCCACACGATGGTTTCGTGGGATAAGCACCGGATTGGCCGAACGCATCCTGTCCACGGCACCGTGCGGTAAGGCATGGGCGGACCAAACGGAAAACCATTCGTCAAATGGCTCGGGGTCATCAAATAGGTCCGACAAGAGACCCCCAGACTCACCGGAAGCACACTGGGTCAGACGGCGGAAAAACAAGGTGTAGTCAACGGACTGATTCGCCATCAATGACAAGGCATCCTGGATAAGCGAATCCGGGGCATCATCCGCCAGTCCGAACTTCTCCCGGAATCTACGGAAATAAAGATCAGAAAAGCGATCTGAAAAGGTATCCAACTCAAGTTTGGCCATCGCTACCGCCTTATCTTGATCCGGGTCAAACAGCGGCAGCAAAGTTTCCGCCAAACGGGTCAGATTCCAATACGCGATATTCGGCTGGTTTCCCCAGGCATAGCGACCCTGCACATCAATCGAGCTGAACACACAATCCGGATGAAAAGCGTCCATAAAGGCACAGGGGCCGTAATCAATGGTCTCTCCTGAGATCGATGTATTATCGGTATTCATCACGCCGTGAATAAACCCCAGCGCCATCCAATGCGCGACAAGCTGCGCCTGACTCTCGATCACGGCCCGGAAAAATGCCAGATAGGGGGCAGCCGCCACCGGCTGCCCTGACGTGCCAAGGCACTCTGGATAATGGCGGGCAATCGCATAATCCGCCAATTCACGAACCGCCGCCGTATCCCGCTGGGCCGCGAAATACTGAAACGTCCCCACCCTGATATGACTGGCGGCTACGCGAGTAAAAATTGCCCCAGCCAGCGGCCCGTCCTGACGAAAGACCGGCTCACCGGTCGTCACGGCCGCCAAAGCGCGCGTCGTCGGCACCCCGAGCGCATGCATCGCCTCGCTGAGGAGATACTCACGAAGCACAGGTCCCAGCGCCGCCTTACCATCGCCACCCCGTGAAAACGGCGTCAGACCAGACCCCTTCAGCTGGATATCTCGCCTCCCCCCGTGGCGGGCAACCACCTCACCCAGCAACAGGGCACGACCGTCTCCAAGCTCGGGAACAAAGCCCCCAAACTGGTGCCCTGCATATGCTTGGGCCAAGGGGTCAGCTCCTTCCGGCATGTCATTCCCTGAAAGCATCCCGATCCCGGCCGGGGACTGGAGCCAGTCAGGATCAATGAACAGTTCTTCTGCCAGCGCCCTGTTGATTTGAATCAGATCAGGCGAAGGAACCTGCGCGGCGGCCTGTTTGACATAAAACCGTTCAGGCAATTGGGCATAAGTGTTATCAAAAGGGATGCTTGGCATGCTGGGGGGGGATCTTGGTTGATGCTGATAGAAGCAAAGAAAAAAGAACCCTGCTCATGGACGGGTTTAATGTCGACCCTATTCAATCTTCTTCAATCACCTATTTTTCACACGACTTTCATCAATATTTCACGGTGCGCTGCCATGATCAGCCCATCATGAAGGAAAAACCCACAGAGCAAGTCACCATCACCCTGCCGAGCGATCTCTACCAGCAACTCAGAAGCCAGGCCCATCGGAACCACCTCTGCCTGGCCGATTATATCCGGAAAAAGGTAGAACCTCACATCACCAGCCCAAGTCTCGGCAAACTACCACTCAGAGAAATCATCGCCCGAACCACACCACATAGCATACCTCCGGATGCCCGGCTGGATTTTTATACCTAGTAGCCAAACAGATGGTAGTACTGGTATTACTCATCACCATCCCCCCCATCGCACGAGTTGTTAGCCATCCGGATCATTCATCAGTGCACGCTACACGCTTCCATTCCTCAAAACACTTCTTTTTTTTATTCCAACGGTAATGGATGTCTACGTCGACGTCCTCAATATTTCCGCGCTCGGTAAACATAAAACAAAACCCCTCCTTGGTCGCCCGAATGACATCAGTGGATGGCAAGCTACATTGTGGATGGAGGTAATTTTCGTCGGGCTCGTCATCCAACCTCACCGCCTGCACCTTTCCCTTTCCATCGTCTGAAAAAGTGAACAACATGTAATGACTTCCCCAGCTATTACCCGGCTGACTCAAATTAAATTCACTGATGCCATCCCGATTGAAGTCACTGGTGACAATCTTCCAGGGCCCGACCGGAAACATCAGTGGATCTCCAAACGTCAAGGGGAGGCAGAGCGGGTTGAGTGACGTAATCTGGAGACGACCATCCTGTTTGGTCAGAGTGAGCGTAAATGTCCCCTTCTTATGCGGATCCCCAAGAAACATCACCTGCTCCCCCTTGTTCATCTGAAGACGCAGCTTCCCCGATTGCTTTTTCCCCTTCTTGTCCAAAGCATACACCACCTTGACTTCAGCAATGGTTTCCAGCTCGGCGGGCTCCTTGGCATCGACACAAGTCACCGAAACCAAGGCCGTCAAAGCACCTAAGAACGAGCAGGGAACAGAACGGAAATGAGAAAATAAAACATCAAACATCGACCGCCAGAGTATGGCTCACCCCTTGCCACCTCAAGGGGATTCGTTCCTGTATGTCAAAATCAGAAACCTGAGTGCCTACCGGGAGCAAGCCCACACAAAAAAATAGCGATCCAAACTCTGTTTTGTTCATTGACAGATGATTGTCCTGAACCCGAGCCTGTTATTGCTTCATTGATCTGTGCCATATCGGAATCACCAACCTAACTGCATTCTTGGCATCAAGCATACCAAGTCCCTTTTTTACCAGCGAGCCACGTTCCACCCAGCGACCAACACACAACAGCATGAACCATCTGATCACCACCATAAGCGCCGTCATCGCACTGACAGCATCATCCACCGCCAGCCCTGATTTCAAACTGGACTGGGATCAAACCCCAGACCAACAATGGACAGGCCCTAGCACCTGGGCCAACCGACTCCAGGACTGGAACGTTCATCAAAACCGGGTCGAATGCACTCCGAACCGTAACCTGCCGATGCGCACCCTGCATCTGTTGAGCCACGACGTCGAAGCCGCCAACGGCAGCATCGAATTAAACGTCGACCTCGGCCGTCTGGACCAAGAGACCACCCAAGCGACAGGTGGTGCCGCCGGATTCCTGATCGGAGCAGGCAGAGGAAAAATGGACTACCGTGCAGCCTCCATCGTGCATCAAGTCCCTGGCCCCGGTGCCGGACTCTTTACCGGAGTGGATCTACAAGGCCGCGTCTTTATCCACGACAACGAACTCGGGGTGTATGGCTACGACGATCTCAAGCCACTCGCACAAAGCAAAGCACAGCCAAAACTGAGCAGTGGAACGGTCAAGCTGAGCTGCTCCGCCACAAAACAATCCAATGGCACTTGGAAAATCGAAGTCACTGCCAAGTCAGCCGATGGAAAACAATCCTCCACCGTATCCGGTGAGGTGCCCGAAGAACGCATACTCGGCAACCTCGCCCTGGTCGCCAACCCAGGAGGCAAAAACAAAGACTATGCCCGGTTCTGGTTCGACAACTGGGCGGGTAAAGGTGAAGGCTTGAAGGCACACACCGATCGCAGCTTCGGTCCGGTGGCCGGAACGCAATACACCGTGAGCCGACGCATTCTCAAAATCAACGCACAGATGGTACCACTGCCCGCCAAACGGCTGAAAGGTGCCATCCTCGAAGTCAAAAAGGACGGTAAGTGGCAAAAGATCGCAACGACGGACATCGATCCCGTCTCGTTCACCGCCCTGTTCCGTGTTGAGAACTGGGACGACACCCAGGATGTTCCCTACCGCGTCACGGCCCCCATGCCAGCCTCGGACGAACAAGCATGGGGTGGCACCATCCGTCGTAACCCACGCGAGAAGGAAGAGTTCGCCGTTGCCGCTTTCACCGGGAACCACAACTTCTGCAAACAAATTGCCGCAGGGCCGCGCCACAACAAGGGGCGCAAAGGAAGCTGGATCGAAGGATCATGGTTCCCACATGCAGACCTGGTCGACAGCATTAGCGCACAAAACCCAGACCTGCTCTTCTTTTCCGGCGATCAGGTGTATGAAGCCGCCAGCCCCTCGTTCCCGGATCGGGCCGCCGCCGAACTCGACTACCTCTACAAGTGGTATCTCTACGTCTGGGCTTTCCGCGATCTGACCTGTGATATCCCAACCGTCTCCATCCCCGATGATCACGACGTGTTCCAAGGTAATTTCTGGGGCCAGGGAGGCCGCGCTGCCAAGCGGCAAAACGACGGAGGCTACGTCTATCCGGCAGAGTTCGTCAAGATGGTGGAACGCACCCAGACAGACAACCTTCCCGACCCCTATGACCCAACACCGGTCGAACAAGGCATCGGCGTTTATTACACCGGACTCAACTGGGGGCCCATGAGTTTTGCCATCATCGAAGACCGCAAGTTTAAAACCGGCCCGGATTCCGACGAAGTGAAATCCGGAGACAAAAGCAAGTTAGTGCTTCTCGGAGGCCGCCAAATGAAATTCCTTAACGAATGGGTTGGCGACTGGAGTGATGGTGCCGCAATGAAAGCCTCGCTGACCGCTACGATTTTCGCCCAGCTCCACACCTGGCGCAATAAAGACGGCAGCATCGAACAAGACAAGGACACAAACGGCTGGCCGGTAGCCGGCAGAAACGAGGCCCTACGCTCATTGCGCAAGGGATACACGCTCATGATTGGCGGCGACCAGCACCTTGCCACCACCGCCCACCATGGCGTGGATGAATTTGGCGATAGCGGCTGGAGCATCTGCGTGCCATCGATTGCTAACTATTTCCCACGTTCGTGGAAACCGATCAAGGCAGGCATGAACCGCAAACCCGGCCAACCGGAGTGGGCCGGCGACCACCATGATTCATGGGGGAATAAAGTCAGCATGTATGCTGTGGCCAACCCAGGCAAAGAAAGCGGACACAAACCGGAGCTACTGCACGACCGCGTGCCGGGCTATGGCATCATCCGCTTCAACCAAAAGACGCGCAACATCGAGATGGCAAACTGGCCGCGCTACGCAACCGTTGGTAAAGGAGAGCCCTACGAAGGATGGCCGGTCACGGTGAGCCAGCAATCCAATTATGGACGCAACCCGGTTGCCTATTTACCTGAAATTTTCTCAGAGAAAACCAATCCGGTGGTGAAGGTCATTGAGAAAAAATCAGGAGAGCTGGTGTATGCTCTGCGGATCAATGGTAACAAATTCACTCCGGGCGTTTTTGCTGAAGGTGAATATACGGTCAAAGTCGGTGAGCCAGACACCAAGGAATGGGCGGTTTTATCGGTAAAAACAGGAGCCAAGCAAGAGACCATCAACCTTGGCGAAAATGATTTTGATGCTGAGTAGTCCTGTTTGAGAAAGACCTTCGTGGTTGTTGAATGCGGCAGGTTGCCGCTGCTGCGGGGGCGTCCAGAGCAGAGCCGGCCATCCTCAGTTTTTCTATTGCTTAAACCAAGCTATAATGATATCCCAAAAGAGAATTGTTAAATAAAATTACCAACCTTATGAAAAAGCATCAAATACTAATAGTAGTTTTCATCGCTTCGTTGCTCTTCAGCTTTAATTCATATGCTGCGAAAAGTGCACGTCATGCGATTGCGGGGTCCAAAACAGTGGTTGATTTTGTTGAGGGTAAAGTGGTTTTAAATAAAAATGGAAAAGCTACACAAGGAGTGTTGTTGCGAAATATGCACCTACTGGTTACTGGCAATGCCTACACAGCACCCTTTCTTTTTAAAGCTGGGACCATGGTGAAATTCGATGCGAAAGGGAAGGTTGTTGAGGGGGTTTTGGCTATGAATACACATTTCCAAGTTCCAGGATACACCTCCCTTAGACTATTTCAGGCTGGGACTATGGTGAAGTTTAATTCGGCTGGGAAAGTTTACGATGGAACTGTAGGGCAAGGCACAACGATAAGGGTTGCTGGCGGTCGGATTGTGAACCTTACCAAAGGTACCCGTATTGTTCTGAATGCAAAGGGGGAGGCTACTATTTATAAGTCTCGATAATGGAAAAGCCGTGGCATTAAGGTGTAGATTGCAAAGTGCTCGTAATCGCTCGATATCTACACTGTTAGAGTCACATTGAAGGAACTCCAGTGAGAGTCTCACTCATACTGGACACCTCCCACGAGTTTATCGTGGCTCATTCTCGGTGGCCGCATTTGTGAACCACTTTCTTCTAAGTAAAGGCATGTAATCACCATTCAAAAAACATCCCCCAAAAACACTTTTCATCGGTCAACCCTCATAGAGGCTCAACGTCTTGCTGGCTTTCTTTTATTCGTAGTGTGTCCAGAGCCTCAAAACTCTGATAACCCCTTCATTCTCATCAACCGAGTAGACCAGTCGATGCTGAATATTGATACGTCGAGAATACGCCCCCTTAAGATCCCCCACTAGCGGCTCAAAAGGCGGAGGGTCAGCAAATGGGTCTTCGGCTATAACCTCAAGCAGTTCCTTAGCTTTCTTCGCCATGTGAGTGCCCTTAAGTTTTTTAGCGTCCTTTTTGGACTGACGCGTATAAACCAGCTTATAACTCACAGATCGATCTCCTCTGAACAATCATCAATATTCTCGGCCATCCCCTGAATGATTGAATCTCTCATTCCCGGAATCCCAAGCAGATAAATAGTCTCTTGAATGGCTCGCCAATCATCCTCGGCGACCAAAACAGCATTGCCGCGCTTGCCCGTGATCTGAATAGGCTCATGCGTAGACTGTGCTGAATCTATGATTCTATATAGATCTGAGCGTGCTGATGTCGCTGTAATTGTCCTCATGGGTGAAGCGTGCGCTATAACGTTCGTTTTCGCAAGCTGATTCTTTTGCCCAATAAGGCTTAACGAATACCGCCATTCCGATGACTTCAGCCTCTCCAATGCTATTACTGGGCTTCTTTGACTAGGAAATCATCGATAACAAAGAGTTTGCCGCTTTTTTTGTCCGTCCCCAATGTGAGGTAGTAGTCGCTGTGCTTGCCTGTTTTGAACGTGGCGGTGAAGGTGCCTTTGCCCTTGGGGATAGCTTTGTTGAGGGTGGTGGCAGCCTCGCCTCCATCCTTGCTTTTGGCGGCTATGAACCGTCCTTCCGCATTCTCATTAAGGTATTCGAAGCGGATCGTGTATTCCGTGTTTGGTTTTAGTTTGAGCGTCGACTGAAGCGTGCGGTAAATCTCACCGGTTTTTCCTTCGTTGAGGTTTTTCAAAGAAAAATTTCCGTTGATGGTATCTTTGGTTTTCCCCGGATTCAGCTCGGAGAGGTGAGTATGATCGGTTCCATTCGCGGCAACAAACGGCCCCCATTGCTCATCCACATGTTCAAAGTCCTCAAAAACCAATGCGTTTTTACGGTCGGTTTTCCCTTGAAGCTCAATGATCCGAACATCGTCGAACCGTGCAGATGATCCCGCGTCACCCTGCTCGGCCCAAAGCATGAGATTCACCTTCCCTCCCCCTTTGGGGGCATCAAATTCAACGGCAAGGCGCTGGAAGGTCGTACCTTTATACTTCAAGCGACCTTCGGAACGAACGTGGTCGGTCCGGTCCACCCAGTTACTCAGCATTTTTTGTCCCGGGGCGTTCACCCCGATCGAGGCCTTACGTCCTCCGGTCACCTTCACCCAGACAGAGGCGGTGTAGGTCGTCCCGGATTTTAACCCGCTGATCGTCTGGGAAACGCCGACCGCTTTGGCATCACCCGATTTGCCGGAGTCCAAACTCAGCATCGCGTTGGCATGGGCATCCACCACAATCTTGGCCTCTCCCGTGCTTCCCTCGCTTTGCTGCTTCGTCCACGAATCAAAGGTTTCACTACTGAAGCCCGGGTCTTTCACATGTCCACCCTCACCCCAGATGACATTCTGGGCAGGAGCTGCTGCCGGATAAAGAACATACGGCGTATTGGGCTCGGCCAGAATACCTACCTTACCATCAACCACGGAGAGATCTTGGACAAACTTACGACCCAAACGCGTGAGTTGGTAGAGCTTGAGCGTTTTATTGTTTTTCCAGCTCTCGGGAAGCTCCCAGGTTCGGGTTTCGGTGCTGGTGCTACGGTAGTAGATTTTATCTTCCTTCACGGGGTCCCATGGAATGAACATGCTGTAACCATCGCTGAGAAGTACGCCGTCCCGGTAAAGTTTCCAACCGTTGGAATCTTCAACATGCACCTTACCCTCGAAATCGATGCGTTTGTCCGTCATCCTGGTGATCGGGAAATGCTGCATGTACTTGGTCGGTAGATTGGTTGTGAAGAAGGCATCCACCACTTTGTTAAAGTTGTAATTGTTTTCCCATCCGCCCACGCCAAAGGCCTTTGCTCCTTTCAGGAGTGGGTGCTGTTTGAAAATATCAGCGACATGGTTTTTTATGAAGCGAATCAGCTTGGTATCGGGAACCGCGTAGAGGTGGTGAGCCCAAAGTAACTGCCGCTCCATCGGTCCGAAATATTCGGTGGCGACCATCCAACCGTTGTCATTCAGTTTGCTGCCTAATTTGTGGGCAGCCCAGAAATCATTCCCGTAGTGATCGCCATACACATCCACATACACCCATGAAAGTCCCGGGAGCTCTTCATTCATCTGGTCAAGACGGGCATCCAGGCTGCCGGAAAGGATGTCTTTGCGGTAGTCCATTTTCAGAGCGCTGTCATACCATGACCACCCACCTTGGTATGGCACCCTAAGGATAGTGTCGCTGAAGTTTTTCGCCTCAGGATAGGATTCCGACACGTTAATGTGCACACCGGGTTTGATATTGTACTTCGGAGCATGTTTCAGAAACACCGAGAGGTCATTGAGTCCCCCTGCACGACGGTTGTAATTACCGGCACAGTCCGGGTGCGCGGCGTCATGCCCTTCCGATTGGTATCCTTTGAGCTGGATCATCTGTCCGAAGCCATCAAGCATCAAGTTCAGCTGCTTGGCATCTTCCAAGGCACGCAAAAAGGGCGCTATCGCCACACTGCCACCATTGAAACTGATATACGAAATCGAGCTGCGAATGTCATCGGATCCCACCGGCTCGGGCATGTTCTTCCGGTAAGCAATCGCGCCGTCCTGCCAGTTGACGGTGCCGTCCCCATTTTCATCCGCTGTGATGAACACTTTCGACCAAGGAAGCGCAAGCGTCTCGGTATCAATTTCACGATACGTCCAGACACCATTCCAGATTGAATACCTTTTTTGATCGCCGCTCGCCGTCGTCTGTGCCCGGACCCGCTCATACTGGATGACATTGTTATCGATGCTGGCCGCAAGCTGACCGGTGTTGATGACCGCATAGCTTTGCTTGACCGGGGCTTTATCGACAGCTTTATCCGCAAGGGTGGTGAACTCTTCGGTGATTTTGTTCCAGTTGCCGGTTGTCAGGGCTGTGGCAAGTGCCGCATCGCTTTGGTTGCTTTGGATGGAAACGAGGGCATGATTGGGAAACTCAATACTCTTCACCTTGAACGCCCCCTTTTCATCCATATCAGAGACCTTCCACTGCAACACATTGCCGGCAACACTGAGGTCCACGCTCATGCTGAGCTTGAGTTTGGCGAAATCCAATTGATATCGGGCCTTGTCGCTGCCCATTTTGCGGAAACTCACTTTCGGAGTGTGCGCTTCCCCGTTGATCTTCACCTCGCTCAATGCGGCTTCCTGGCCATAAAGAACCGCTTTGCTCTCCTTCCATGTGTAGTCGATCACCCGCGGAAAGGCAGCGTCAATCTGCACATTCAACTGATCGGATTCGATGGTCTCGGACTTGGCACTGAGGGGGAAAGCACTCAGAAGGAAACCGGCGGAGCTAGAAAATACAATCGACTTCAAGAAGTGGGTTCTCATCGCCACAGATATTCGTCGATGAACGTATATTATCAAGCGATAAGCATGGCGGCTAAATTTATGCCTGTTTGACAAAAAAAGCCCCGCCACGCAGGGTAATGGATGGTTTTAGCTGCAACTATACGTTTTCGATTGTGTGATGACAGCGCTTGTATCATGCTGATGTTATGAGATTTTCCAAAGCATTTTATTGGCTTGTATGCCTCATGCTCCAGCACACTACCCACCCACTGCAGGCGCAGCATTGGAATTTCGCTCCTGAACGTGATGCTTTTTCTTCTGACTCCCTACTGGATTTACGTGAGCTCAACGAGCGCACGGCAGGAGAAAAAGGCTGGGTTCAAGTGACAGCCGACGGCGATTTCGCACTAGGCAACGGTCAATCGGTTCGCTTCTGGGCAGTCAATACAGGTGTGGCGCGCGATTTACCCTTCGTGGCCCGCCCTCGCTGGTCACAACAAGCGCCAGACCTCCACCATCACGCCCGCTGGTTGGCAAAGCGCGGTGTCAATATGGTCCGCTGTCACAGCCACATCAACCCGGACCTCAACAAACACCCCCACGCCAAGATCTCCGATGCCAATATGGCTGAAGTCGAGTGGATCTGGCGCACCGTCGCTGCCATGAAACAACAGGGCATCTACACCACGGTATCCCCCTATTGGGCCAACAGTATGAAAAGTGACGATCCGCACTGGGGCACCTCCTGGAACGGCAACCATCACGGCTTGCTCTTTTTTAACCCCACACTGCAGGCCGCCTACAAGGAATGGCTGCGTGTTCTCTTCACTACCCGCACTCCACATCTGGGGGGAAAAACCCTGGCCGAAGAACCCGCGCTGGCGATCTTCCAGATTCAGAATGAAGACAGCTTGCTCTTTTGGACCGTGCAAAATCTCGACGGCCCGGCCAAACAGATGATTGGTAAACAATTTGCCACCTGGGCCTCCACAAAATACGGCTCACTCAACAAGGCCATCACCACCTGGGGCGGTGGCTCGCTCAAGGGAGATGCTCTCGATGCGGGCGTGCTCGACCTGCAACTCGTCTGGCACCTGACCAGCGACGCCCAAAGAAAAGGAGCCAAACGAACCCCTCGACTCAACGATCAATTGCAGTTTTTAACCGAAACCATGCACAGCTTTCACGTATCAATGGCCAGGTTTGTCCGCGAGGATCTCAACTGCCCCGTACTGATCAACGCCGGCAACTGGAAGACGGCCGATGACATCCTACTCAACGATGCCGAGCGTTACAGCTACACCGCAAACGAAGTGCTCGCCTGCAACCGATACTTTGGCGGGATCCACCAAGGAAAACACCGTGGCTGGGCCATCGTAAAAGGAGATCGCTACACCAGTGAATCGGTGACCGCCGGTGCACACCGCAAGTTTCCACTCAATCTCAAACAAGTCCACGGCCACCCCATGCTGGTGACTGAAAGCGCCTGGGTGTTCCCTAACGAATATGCTGCCGAGGCTCCCTTCCTCGTCAGTGTTTACAGTAGCCTGACCGGAGTCGATGCCTACTACTGGTTTGCCACCGGGACGGATGAATGGACGCCTCCCCAATCAGCCAACGGCTACCTCCCGTCACAGGGGAAATGGATTTTTTCCACACCCGAGATGGCCGGGCAGTTCCCCGCCGCCGCACTGTCGTTCCGCCTCGATTATGTCCGCCGCGCAAAGCCCGCAGTCAGTGAACACCGCGCGTTGACGTCCATCTGGAATGGCCGAACCCCGGTCATCGCTGAAACATCAGGATTTGACCCCAACCGGGATGCCGGAGATATCGCAGCTGGATCCTCGGTGAAGAACGGCGTTGATCCTGCAGCCTTTTTTATGGGACCGGTCGAAGTGCACTACGGTTCTCCTGAAAAACACACACGGGTCTCCAATATTGCCCGGCACGTCAAAGGTGGCCGCATCCAGAGTCTAACTGGGGAAGTTTCACTCGATACCACCACTCGGCAATGCACGGTGAATGCCGCCCGCTGCCAAGGCGTAACCGGACACTTCGGGCCGAATGCAGCACCCATACACCTGACCGATGTCGATATCCTATGCAAAAACCGACATGCCACCGTGATGCTTGTTTCCATGGACGGCAAAGCGATCCAACAATCGGGAAAACTTCTGGTTCAGGTTGGCACCCTTGCCCGGCCCAGCGGCTGGAAGACCCAACCGGTACAAATCAAAGCTGCTGGCGGCGGCCAGACAATCGATGGCCGGGAGATCATCGACTACGGTGGCCCTCCCTGGCAGGTGCGTAACGCGATGGTCCAGTTACGGGTTCGCAACACAGGACTCCGCAAGGCCACCGTGCTCGACATGAACGGTATGCCTGTTCGAGATATTCCTCTAACTCAAGGCCGCTTCGATTTTCCTCAGGATGCGATGTACGTCCTCTTGAGGTAGAAATCAGCCGTCTCAACTTGAATCCACACCGCGGGATGGCTGTCGAGCTTAAGTAATGGAAGTCACCTTCCAGTCCAGCGTCTCCCCAGCATGCATGGGAACCACGCGATGGCCGTGCCCCTCATATGCTTGAGGTATTTCGAATGGGGTTTTCGTAACGGTCACCATTTTCTCGGCAGGTTTCACACCATACTGCCGCTGGGCATTCTCGGAGATAAAGTCTTGAAGGTTTTCCAGCGCGCCATGTTGATCAAACAACTGGGCCAGTCGAGCGACAGCGAGAGGGGCAGTGAAGACACCAGCCGCACAACCACAACATTCTTTCTTGGAGATCGGGTGGGGTGCGGAATCGGAACCAAACATCAATTTCGGGTGAGCCCTGAGTGCAGCATCCAATAATGCCTCGCGGTCTTCGGGTCGCTTCGCAATCGGCTTGCAAAACAAATGGGGGTTGAGCAGCCCACCGGCGACATCATCCAGAGTGATGATGAGGTGCTGGAGTGTGACCGTGGCACGTAGATTCTCATAACGGTCCAGGAGGCTCACGGCCTTCGCCGTCGTGATATGCTCCATCGTGATCTTGAGCTTGGGAAACTTGGTAGCGATATGTTCGTAAATGGAAAGAAACTCGGATTCACGATCCATGACAAAGCCATGGGTCTCACCATGGACCATCAATGGAATCTCCATCTCCTCCATCATTTTGAATACATGCTCCACGGAATCAATTTGAGCCACCCCCGCTT
This sequence comes from Oceaniferula marina, assembly GCF_013391475.1. Classification (NCBI taxonomy): domain Bacteria; kingdom Pseudomonadati; phylum Verrucomicrobiota; class Verrucomicrobiia; order Verrucomicrobiales; family Verrucomicrobiaceae; genus Oceaniferula; species Oceaniferula marina. Next base: position 495,057 of record NZ_JACBAZ010000003.1, read on the forward strand.
CGCTATTCGTCGTCGCGCCCGCAGGATACAGTTTCATTCCGATCATATGATCTTTGGCTGCGGCTAGTTCTGCTTCCGTATAATCCTTAAAGAAGAGCACCATATACGGGTCAAAGGCGTGCCCCTCCGTATTCGCCATGATACGTTGCTTATAGGCTTGTAACATCTCAAGGCTGGTCACAGGTGGCACCAAATTGGGCATAATCACCGCTCCCGAAAAGGTTTCGGTCGTTAAAGGAGTGACCAATTGCATCATCTCCGCATCGCGAAGATGAAGGTGCATATCCAAAGGTGCGCGTAGCGTGATTTCCATGCCGCTACTTCGCCTAGATTGTCCGAGCCGTCAAGTGCGGAGCGTGATTACGGGATGGGCAGGGTTAAGCTGAGAACGAGTCTTGCAAGAGTTCGAGTGCTTCAGCTGTGTTTTTTTCTTCGGTCAAGTCAAAGACAGAGATGGCTCCATCAGCAGTTTCCACATTGGGATTGGCTAATATCGAGGCCGTTTTTTCCGCGCCGAACGTTTCGACTAAGTCTCTTCCAAAAGAAAAGTCTTCGGCCGTAAGGATGTTTTGTTGTTCAAAGTCAGACTGATAACGAATCAACTCGGTGAGAGCTTCAATTGGCCCCGCTGAGAGGTGGACTCCGTTCCAGCTGGAATTGACAGCCTTCAAGCCGTAGGCTTCCATGTTATCGAGAAGCGTTCGCCTGATGCTACCTGTTTGAGCGGCGTCAGGAGCGGTGGCTCCAATCAATGATTGGCGGGCTTCTTTCCAGCTGATGTCTCCGGTGAGTGTGAGAGCGACAATGCAACGTCCGGGTTGGGTGAAATGCTCCAACTGCCTCGGATGGAACCCGTTGACCAGATAGATCGCTTCACCGTCAAGCGTGATGGAGCTTGCGTAGGTTCCTCCGGCGAGTTTTTCGGCTTTGGTGTTTTGCCACAGATAGTCCAATGAGACCGCTGATAATTCAGGGAAGCGTGCGATGATTTCGAGACCTCCCAGAACGGGTGCTGATGAGAAAGGTTCTCCGAAGATGGATTCGAATGTTTGTTTCGCTCCATCGGATGCCGCGGTTTGAACATCACGGGCGATTTGGTTGATCACACCATAATGCTGGGCAATGATGCCATGCTTTGAGAGATAGCCAGCAGAGAGGACTCGAGCATTTTTCACCGTCAAATCAAAGGCTGTGATTTTCTCGAATATCATTGCCATGATTTGGCGCGTATCCAGCCCAGGCGTGTCTAAAAGTAACTCAGGCTTGATAAAGAAGAGAAATTCATTGCTCCCTTGCGCATCAGGGCTCTCATCAACCATTTGATTGAAGAGGTCGGTGGTGCGCGCTTGGTCGATGGAGCTAAGGATGTTATCTAAGTGCATATGGGGAGTGTCCATGGTTCGGTGAGGGGAGCCAATGGTATAATGTGTTGATTTGCTCACCCCCTGTGGGGGATGAGGGAGGAGTTAGCGTATGGAAATGGTATAGTTGGTTTGTAAGATACTGCTGCCGGGCGATACGCTGATCTTATAATTCCAATATTTCATATTGTTGCTCGGTTTCGATGTGGGCGCTGTAAAACTCAATGTGTGGCGCGTTTTATTTTTGCTGCTTGATTTTAAATTTTCGGCCCTACGCCCCTGAGCAAGGGTCGTGTAAACAATAGAGACATTGGTTTTTTTGTCTGAAGAGACAGTGACTGTAAATCGTTCACCAGGTTTACATGCCACTAAATGGGATGTGGATCCTGGAGATTTGACCCAGCCTTTTTTGCCGCTCACTTTACCTTCTAATGCGTAAGCACAGGTAGAGATAGCAAGAAGTGATAATAGCGAATAAAGAATTGTTCTACGTTTCATGATGTTATTTTTCTTTGAATGTTAGAATTTCATTGCTTCAAGCGGGGTTTCCCTGAAGTGACAACCATGACGAAGGCAAGTTCGTGATTTTTGATATACGAACGACTTCAACTAAAGGAATGCATCAGAGTTTCTAATGCATGCATATCCTCTATCCCCTCCGCTTGACAAGACAATAACAAGACGACTCTATCAATCGATTCCATCTTCTGCAGCATTTAGGATAAAAAAACCCCGCCGATCCTGGGGTGGACGGGCGGGGCTTGGGGAATGTTGCGCCGCAGAATGCGGCTTGCGATGTGTATTACGCTTTCGCCTTGGTTTTCCCTTCGAAATGGTCTTCGATTTCTTCGAGGGTTTTGCCTTTGGTTTCGGGTAGGAAGTCGCCATCATACATCGCTGAAGTTGGCGCGTTTCTCAGCGAGGTGCGCCTTGACTGCCTTGCGTGCGCGATGGAGATCGAGATCATCACAGGATCGTCCGCCGTTTTTCAGATTGCCGTTTTGGTCGAAAGTGCAGATGCATCCACCTTGGAAAACAATCTCAATATCACCGTTAGGCATAGTGCGGAGTTCAGGGGCGGGGCTCATATTCGCCTGTGTTGAGACTTCAGTCGAAGAAGGCGCCGTCGCATTTTCGGGGGGAGGCGCCACGCAGGACGAGGTAGCGAAAGACAAGCCAAGAGCCAGAAGCGGAATGAATAATTTAGTCATGGTTTTATTTTAGTGTGAATGAGGTATTTAATCCCTATTAATCCTTGTTGTTCCATTTCGTTCTTTAGATTGATCAATCTTGCATTCCGCGTGCCCAGGAGGGTTGGCCGTTTTTAATCGCATAGGCGAGGACTTTGTCGCGCAGGACGCCTGTCCGAGTGTCAAACAGCTCGACCGTCGCGGGGCCATGGTTTCCACGAGACTTCACGACCATTTGAGATTGACCGGAGGTGAAGTGATGGGATTCAATGTTGGGTGAGGCGGTGCGTAAGGTTGAGACGACCCGGCCATTTTGCATGATCTGAACCTGACGCTGACCGACGGTGGCAGTCATGCGCCCGTACCCCTGTGGGTGGTTACCGTGTACATTGTTGCGGGTGTAGTTGGTGTAACCGGCACGATACCCTGCGCTGAATTTATATTGAGTCGAGGGATTGTATTCATAGCTGTAACGGCGGAAATTTTGTGATTTATTTGTTTGGCCATCGGAGCGACCATGACCGTAGCCCATGCGGTAGGCGGCCTGTTGGTCAGCGGCATAGTTATTAGCCGGTGCATAGGCCGCGGGGTCGTAGGTTAGGTTACCATTGGCACCGGGTTCGACAACACAGGAGGTGAACATGCAGGATGACGCGCCGATGAAGGCCAGAATGATGGTTTTGTTGATAGTTTTCATAGAGTACATCTTCGACATATATGTGTGGTTAAACGGTCTGTCAAGGAAACGGCTCAATTTGTGCTAAGCTCGAGGATATCCAGCCGCAAAACAGAGAGGATGGGTTTCATCAGCCGATCTCTGAGAATAACGCGCAATCAATTACTTTTTCTGCGCCGGAGCAAAGTGCCTCCTAATAAGCCTAGGCTGGCGAGGATTCCCGTGCTCGGTTCAGGAATCACTGTCAATGTGATGATGCTAGAGGTACCGGGGCTGTAGTCGGCATCTTGGTACGACAGGCGGAAGGTGTTTATACCCTCGGTGATCAAGTCACCTTCGAGGATAGAGCTGTTGTCATCTCTGAGGAAGAAGCCGCCCCAGCTGTCACCATCCATATAGTCAATGAGCGCAAATTTTGTACCGTCTGCCAGTGGGGTATCAACGCTGCTTGTTATAACGGGGTCCAAATAAGCACCGATTGGGCTGATTTCGAAGTTGCCGGTAGTGATCATGAGTTGTGATTCTTGCAAGTCTGGCCTCAAGAGTGTTTGAAACGTCGAGAGACCTTCCATGAAGACGTCATTGGATGTCGTAAAGGTCTCCGTGCCGTTCCCTCCGAAGACACCCAGTTGGCCGAATGGCTGAACCCGGATATAACCATCACCGGTGATTGTTCCCGTCGGCTCAAGCCGGCCTGAAACCAATAGTCCTCCGTCGTTGCGGATGGTGCTTGATGCTGCCACGACTGCAGCACCTGCTTGTATGTCAACTAGAGCATTCACACCGATGTCGATGGAGCCTCTTTCCAGTAATTGGGGGGTGCCGGCACCAGAGGTGACCTCGAGTTTTGCCGATTCAGTGACGTTGATTTGGTCACCCGCTTGAATAAATGCTAATCGCTGGGTGGATACGGTCCCGGTTCCGGAGATTGTTATATTACCACCAGCTGTGCCAAGTAGATCCGTCGAATAGCGTGCGTTGTCCCCGAGGGTAATGGTGTTTGTTCCTGTAGCTACGCTAGCACCTGAGCTCTCTACGGTGGAAGACGCGCCGATATTAACTGTGGCACCTGTGAGGGTGAAGTCGTTGGTTGCCAAGCGGGCACCGCCAACTCCGAGGTTAACGGTTCCGCCAACAACCCGGAGGTCACCGGTTTCCAAAACGCTCTGTGAGCCAATGAGGGAGAGCTCGCCACCGCTATTGACACGCATTTCCTGACTGGGGCCGGTATTGAAAATAACATAAGACTGATCAATATTGAGCGTGCCGTTGACAACAGCGCTATTGGATTGATTGAAATTGGCCCGGGCTGAGTCTGCAAGGCCATCAACCAAACTACCTGATTCAAAAAAGCGGAGGGTTGTCCCACTGGCAACATCGATGGTGGTTGGTGAGTTTTGGTCCCCAGTGAGTTTTATGATGCTGCTGGTGCCGGTTCCTTCTGACCGCAGTGACAGTTGTGAGGTGACTCTGAATACGGGTTGGTTGCTTAGCTTCACCGAGGCATTGTTGAGTACCAGCTCCGTATTAGTTCCATGAAAGTCGAACTGAGTAGTTTGCGGATCCAGGTCCATGTCTTCGATGGTCAACGTGCTTAGTGTAAGTTTGTTAGGTCCGTTGAGGAGGTCAAAAAGCGTGGTACCAATACGTCCCACATTGCTGCCCCAAGTTACGTTCGTCCACAAACGCTGCTGTGGCTCTGCCTCGGAGTCGATGTCGTCGATGAATGCTAGTTCATTTCCTCCGGGGCTTGTGACGGTTAAGTTAATTGCTGTAACAGTAGGGTCGGCCGGATTTGTAAAAAAACTGTTGGCGACGCTGCTAAAATCTCCACTCACTTCGGTTTGTGCGAAAGCGCTTTGCGAAACGAGTGCTAAGCCGATCGTCAATGCGCTTCTGGATGTCCTACAAAAGTGTGGAGCTAGGGTCGACTGAAACAGTCGGGCTGCTCTATTGGTTTGGGAGGATAGTTGGAAATGACTTCTCATTAGAATGATAGCTAGTCACACACTGGAGAGCATAGTCAAGAACTATTCTCTCGCAGCTTGCCCGTTCATATTATTTCGGTTAGGTCGGCAGAGGTCATAATGTGTCACGGGGTATGGTTAAGGCCTGCCAGATTTTGAGGGCATAAAAAACCCAGTCAGATACGGCCGTTATGGCTCGTTTCAGACTGGGTTTGGATGAGATGTTTTGCTATATCTGAATTTCTAATCAGATGATCTCACGAGGGCTGGATCACGCCTTTGCCTTGGTTTTCCCTTCGAAGTGGTCTTCGATTTCTTCGAGGGTTTTGCCTTTGGTTTCGGGTAGGAAGAAGGCGGCGGTGATGAAGTAAATCACGGTGAAGCCACCCCAGACGTAGAACATGGCGTAGAAGCCATATTGGCCGACCACGGCGGGGAACAGGAAGGCACTAAGGAACTGGACACCATTGTTAAGCACCATGGCGACACCCATACCGATCGAACGGATACGGGTCGGCATGAGTTCGGTGAGTGCGAGCCAGACACAGACGCCGGGGCCAACGGCGAAGAATGCCATGAAAGCACTGAGGATGATAGTGATCCAGAGGCCGGTGTTCCCGCTGGCAATCGGGCCGTAATATGCCCGGCTGATTTCGAGCTTCTCCACATCCTTAACGATGGTTTTCTCGACTTTCTTGCCATCGACATCAACCCAGCGCGTCTCACTGGGCGGTTCGATGGTGAGGACCCGACCGGCAGACTCATTTGCATTGGAGAAGGCGGTAGCCACCACGGGCTTTGCCTCTTTGCCCTCACTGTCTATAAATTTGTAAACCACGTTGAGCTGGCCGGGGACATTGCCGATGAGTTGGTCAAAGGCTGGGTCTTCAAGGTTCACCTTCAGGCTTTTGCCGTCTTCAGCGAGACCGGCCTGGACGAGTTCGCTGGCATCCACCCGCTTCGTCTCAAACTGGCTGAACAGCATGCCGGCAGCAACCAGACAAAAGATGAGACCGCCGGTACCGATGCTGAGCAAAATCTTGCGGCCGACTTTGTCCACCAGAATCGTACCGAGAAAGGTGAAGGCGACGTTAATAGAGGTGATGATGATCAGCTTGCTGGTGGCATCACCCTCGTCGAGTCCGGCACCCTGGAGGATTTTGGCGGCGTAGGCGATGATGGTGTTGACGCCGGTCGCTTGGGTGCAGGCGAGGATCACGCAGGCAATAATGAAGGGGACAACGTATTTGCGCTGCAGCAACGAACCGGATGCCTTGCTTTCGCCGGCTTCTGTCGAATCATCGCTTTTGCCGTCATGTTCTCCCATTTCGCTGATTTCGAGCTGGGCTTGCTCTTCGCTACGGGAGAGGCGCAGCACGTCGAGTGCCTCTTCCTTGCGTCCGCGTCTGTATAACCAGCGTGGTGATTCTTTCAGAAACAGAGCACCGATGGTGAACAGGATCCCGGGCACGGAAGCCACCAGAAACATCATGCGCCAGGCTTCGTCGTCGGCTTTAAAGATCAAGTCCGGATTACCTGCTGCGACGTCCACAGCTTTGTCACGAATTCCAGTGAAGTACTTCGCAACCCCGCCGGCAACGGGAAGACCGGCCACCAACATCAGTCCGAAAGCAGAGGTTCCTCGCCCGCGGATATAGGAAGGCAAACACTCGGCCATGAAGAGCGGGACAATCACACAGATCAATCCGCCGGAAAGCCCCATCAGCACACGGCCAACCAACAGGGAGTAAAAGCCCGATGAGGTGTAAATGAGCAGAATACTGGTGATGAAGATTAAACCGGCAGCAATCATCCCCTTTTTGCGGCCGATCAATTCGGCCAAACCACCGGCAAACAGAGCGGCAAGCAAGCCGCCGACGAAATAAATCGCAACCATCAGCCCCTGCTCGGCCTCGGTCATCGTGATGGTTTTATCCAGATAAAGCAGAGCACCTGAAATGATGCCGAAGTCCACGCCGGCGAGCAGGCCGCCCATGCCGGAGATCAGGATGAGAAAGGGAAGATACCACGCGGGTTTTGACGCGTTGGAGCCGAGTTTTGACGATGTTTGGGAACTCATAATCCGAGTTAGGTTGTTTGAAATTGGTTGATGTTGGGTGAAGTGATAGGGCGATTGCGAGGCATGCGCCAAGCAATCGCCCTAGAAGTCATGCATGATCTAGGCGCTAACCCAAGTCATTTCGTACGGCTTGAGCTCAACGCTGTGTTGCACACCTTTGGCATCGCTAAAGGTGGTGGTTTGAGGCTCATCCGTATGGTTGGCTACAGCAATTTTTCCCGTTGCTGCGTAATAAGCGCAGTCGGTGTTCGGGTTGTCGCAGATCAAGGTATCAAGCGAAGTCTCCTTGCCGGCTGCCCAAGCAATGGCGCGCAGCAGCAAGCGGGAGTTCTCGAGATCGTAAGGAAGCTCCGAGAGATACACGCCGCGGCCATTGGCGAACGCATTCGCGGCCAGCTGGACGTGTCCTTTTTCCGATGTCGAGATGACGTCGGCGTCGCTGGACGCCGGGTAAACAAAACTCATGCCAGCGCCGAGCTGGATGTCCTCAGAAATGCCATCGGTGATGAAGTGGCTGTCCGGGGTGTTTGCCTTACGGGCGGCGACCATGCAGCTTTGCCCGGTTTCCTTCTGCACGCCAAGCACGTCTTCGAGCTGAAGGTAGCGTCCGTTGTGCTGGTGGCCAGCCGGGTCGGTGATGCCGAGGAACCCGCCACCGTTGGCGACCCACTCACGAACCGGTCCGATGATGGCCGGGTCGGCCCACTCACGTCCACCGGTCCAGGCAGTGTCGCCGGTGCCGTCGTTGATGATCACATCGATATCGGCAGGGATGCCGTTCTCGCGGATTTCATCGAAACTGATAAAGGTAACATCGACCGGCAGGCCGGAAAGGCACTCCAGCATGTTTGAGCCGGCAATGACGGTGACGTCCGGGCGCTTGTCGAGGAACTTCTGGTGCGGATTGGTGTAATTGATCCATGCTCGCAGGTTACCCCAGCAGTTGAGCACGGCAACTTTCAGCGGCAGGCGCTGGGAAAGCTCCCCATCGGTACCGTCGCGGATTTCGCGAAATTCGTTACAGATGGTCTCAACGCTTTGCACAAAGTCCGGGAATTTAGCGGCCAGCGAGAGGTAACCGCCGTAACCGATGCGATCGACAGGCATCCGCAGCATCGCGCGGCGAATCTTCGCCCAGTTGGAAATGGATTCTCCGGCTGGGTCCCCCCCTTCGCGGAAGACATCCGGGAAGAAATACGGGTAGAGGCGGATTTCCTTTTCCAGCTTACCCGGGGTGTCGGAAAGGCGGCGCAAAGCGACGCCATCCTCGACCGCACCAATGTTGATATCGATGCCGATCTCTTGATAAGATGGGTGATAGAACTCGGCACCAATCCAGTGGTCTCCCCAGAAAATGGCGGCTTTTTTACCGGCGGCATGCACTTTTTTCACCAGTTCTTTACCGAATTTGACGGTGAAGTCCTGAATGAAAGTCATCCAGTCGCGGTAGGCCTTGGTCGGCACACGGTAGGTCGCATTGTAATACCCGTCATCGACAAAGTCCTCAGCAGTGAGTGCGTAGCCGAAGCGTTTCTCGAAGTCCTCGAGCGCTGGGATACTGATGGTGTCCTGATAACCGGTCCAGTCACGGAACTTGTCCACCGCATTCTCATCGGAGTCGACACAGAAGTGGTAAGCGAAGGTCGTCAGGCGGACGACGTCGGTGTCCTTGTGGCTGTCGATCCAACTGTCGAAGAATCCCATCAGGTGGTCCCAGGTTTCCTGATGATAGGGGTCCACGCTGATCACCTTCGGGGTCGTCCAGTTGTTTTGGATGTGGTTGTACATCGATGTCGTGTCCCAGGTCAGATAGACAAGGACATTGACCGTGTATGAGTGCCATGGGGCGATGCCGGTCACGGTAACGATACCGCTTTCGTTATCCACGGACCACTTTTCCGCGGGCACGATCTCACCGGTGGTGCGGTCGATGACCTGCCACCAGCGTTTTGGATCGTTATCGAAATCAAGTTCGTATTTATCGCGGCAGAGGGTCGCCAGCGGGTCGATCTCGACGCTGTCCGACGTGGCTGTAACCGCATCCGAGATCAGGAATTTCTGGTGCAGCGACTTTGGGTTGGCACGCGGATACTCTTGGTCGGCACGGACGATGCAGACCGTGGAATAAATCTGATAACCCATCTCCAGAATTTGAGGAGAAAGGGCGGTGCCGTCACTGTCGCGGATATAGTCCGCGCCCCAGCGATCAAACATTTCGACGACGGTGTCTTCTGCACCGGTTTCTGCGGGCAAGGTGACCCGGCCTGTGGATGGATTCGACATAGAAATTAGTTGGTTAGAATGTTTTATTTCAGAATGAAATCAGGAAAGAAAAGAGCGGGGGCGAACTTGTGATACATGTACGCCCCCGCTGAGGAATGATAGCAGGATTACTTCAGCGTTTTGACGCCAAGGTTATCGAGAACGAAGTCGACATCCTTGTGCTTGGATTCACTCTTGATCCGGTTCACACCAATCCAGAGGTCCTGTCCTTCTTTTGGCTCAAGCGTCACGGTGAATCGCTTGGTCTCATGCGCTTCATTGAGAGGAAGCGTTTTCAGCTCCTTGCTTTCACCTTTTTCATCTGCTCCGATGACAAACTCATACTCGCCGCTATAGACGTTCTGATAGTCAAAGGAAACTTCATACTTCTTACCAGACTCGAAGCGCAGGGACTGAGGAATCGTGCGGTAAAGCAGGACAGTGTCGCCCTTTTTACCTGAGGAGCGCTCACGGTGGCACTTCAGTGACCAGTTGCCACCGAGGGTGTCATCGATCTTCTGGTCGTTCCACCCCTTGTTGGTGTAAGGAGCATTGAGCTCGGACAGGTGGGTGCGAGGGTCTTCCACGCCACCGGCAGGGCCTTTGACGAATGGGAACCATCCTTCATCGATGTTTTCGAAGTTCTGATAGTAGTCGTATCCTTCTTTTTCGCTGCGAACGGTTTTCTGGACCCGGATGTTATCGAACATGACGCGGGAGTCACCAGCATCGACTTTCAGGGCGAGAGTGACCTTATCCTTTCCGGCCGGCACATCGAAGACGGTGCGCATGATCTGGGTGCGGGTGCGGTTCCAGTGGCTGTTTTTCACCGTGTTTTCGAGAGGCGAGCTATCCGTCCACGTGGTGGACGCGTCTCCACCTTCAGGAGTGGCGGTCAGCGATGCCTTACGGCCTTTTTTGTCTACTTCGACCCATACGGAGGCACTGTAGGTGCCAGGCTCGAGAGCGATGGTCTGGGAAACGGTGGCTGGCTTTTTACTCGCTTTGTAAACCAGAGCGGTGCGCACGTGGTCGTCTGTTTCGACGGAAACGACATCTTTTTCAGCTTCAACCTTCCAGTTGGCGAGTGAGCTGTCCCAGAATCCAGGGTCCTTGATCGGCTGGCCTTCACCCCAGTTGGGTTTTGGCAGAGCAGGAGCCTCAGTCTGATAAACGACGTAAGGAGTCTTGGCCTTGGCTTCGATGGTGATCTTACCGTCGGCGACCGGAAGGTCGGCTACGAGCGTGCGGCCAGTGTGGCTGAGTTCGTAGAGTTTAACCGTCTTGGTCTTCCAGCTGGCTGGAATTTCCCATGTGGACTTGCCTCCTTCAGGGCTCCAGTGATAGAGCTTGGTCTCCTTGGTCGGATCCCATGGAAGCAGGTAGGTACCACCATCGAGCACTTTGAGTCCCTTTTTGAAGATCTGACGTGGCTTGTCACCATCTTTGGTGATTTTGACATCGCCGCTGAGCTGAACCTCGTCTTCTGTCCACTTCAGGATTTGGTGGTGCTGGAGGTACTTGCTAGGTAGGGCAGCTGAGTAGAGCTTTCCGAGGAACTGATTAAAGTCGGTACGTCCCTGCCAGGTTTCAAAGTCGCCTAGCTCGGCGTGGCCAATCAGTGGGTGGCGGAGGTAGGTATCTTTCTCGTGGTTACGGATAAAGCGAATGATATGGCTATTGATTCCCCGGCGCGTATTCGGCCCGTAAGTCACGTCTGTGGACCAGTGAGACCAAGTGGAGGCATGCTCAAGCATGGATGGAAACTCTGTGGTAATCCCTATATCATTACGATCTAAAATACGTGCCATCTCCTGTGCGAGCCAGCCATCACCCCAGTAGACATCCATGTAGATAAAGTCGAGACCTGGAAGCTCTTTCTTCATATCAGAAATACGCTTTTCGAAAGCGCCGGAGGTAATATCCCAGCGATGATTCATGATGTAGGAAAAGTCGATCCAGTCCCAACCCCGGCGGTCCTTAAAGACCATGGCGTCCTCAAACGTTTTGGCTTCGGGATATGCCTCTTGGCAGTTGATATGCACACCAATCTCAGCACCCCACTTTGCGGATGTATCGATGAGGAAGTTGAGCTCATCGACGCCGCCCTGGCGGATACCGACGTTGCCAGCGTAATCCGGATGGGCGCTGTCGTGTCCCTCGGACTGGTAGCCCTTGAGGACGACAAACTGGCCGAGGCCGTCGGTGGCGTAGTGAACACGCTTGACGTTGTCGAGTGTGCGGAGGAAGGGTTCGCCGGCATGGCTTCCGAAGTTGAAGGCGATGCGCTGGGCGACACGCTTAGGAGTCAGTCCCTTTTTATCGTGCACATCCATGATATCGCGGAAAGCGATCGCGCCATCCTGCCAGTCAATTTGCTGGTCTCCATTGCGGTCTCCTGTGATGATCACTTTGGTCCAGAGTTCATCGGTTGTGACCTTAGAGTTCAGCGCACGATAGGTCCACTGCCCCGAGCTCAAGCTTGCGTTGCCACGATTCTCTTTATTGTCGACCGCTATACGCACACGGCCGTTTCCTAATTTAATAGCTTTATCGACAGGTCCTTTATAGTCCTTGTCAATCGCTGCGTCGTTAGCATTGGGTGCTGCGTGGCGATCATCTTTATCGATATCATAGGCAGAGTTGTTCACCAAAGTAGCCGCAAGCTTATTGGTATTCACAATAGCATAAGCGGCTGAGCGTTTCTCCTCCTTGACTTGAGGTGTTACTTTTAAAAATGTATCCTTCTTCTTTGATTGATCTGTATGAATAATAGCAGATGATACTTCCGCCCCTGCTTGCTTACTATGAACAGAAATCATTCCGTGGTTAGGAATTTCTACAGAAGTAAGTTTGAAACCTTTGCCCTCTTTGATGTTTTTGAGCTTAAAGGTGAGGATGGAACCATCCAGCGAGATTTGCGCATCCATGCTGAGGTTATCAGCATCAGGGAAGGTTAGCTTGTAAGTTGCGAGTTTGTCTGAGCTGGCCCCCTTAACCAAATTAACCTTGGCGGTGTAGAGTTTCTCATTCAAGAGAAACTGAGTGAGTTTCTCGGATTGTCCGTGAATCTGAGCACCTGTTTTTAAATGTGAGTAAGAGATGACCTGAGGGAAGTTCTGGTCGAGCAGGACTTCAAGATCCGCAGATTTGAGCGTAATGGGTTCTCCGGCGGCGGCGTGGGTGATGGTCCCCAAGAGGCTGCTTGCGGCAAGCAGACCGATGGAGAGCACATGTTGCTTTTTAGGCTTGTTCTTGTTCATAAGATTTGTGTGTGTTGGTTAAGGTTAAGATAAATGAAATTTTGTGATCCATCATGGATGGTTGTGAAGATCATAGGTGCGGCATGGTATTCCGCATTCGAAAGTTAAATTTAACTCACTAATAACTGAAATTATGAGTTCTATACAGATTAAAAGATTGATGTGTTTCGATCATTTTGTGATATTTGGGCATGAACCGTGATCCCGAAGGAGCTGTAGGCTTTCCCCGCATACTTCTTTCTCAAAGAGAAAGTTACGAAGGCTCAGGGTATTGGCGCGACAATTCTGGAGATCCTCCGAACAGTGCATTAGTGATTCAGCACACCGAGTCGGGAACCGCCTGGTTAAAGACAAAAAACGGCTCCTACGAGGTGCCTGCAGGTTATGCCATGCTCTTTGTCCACGGCGAGGACTCCAGCTATGGAGCAAGAAGCTCCAAGTATCAGCTGAAGTTTGTCTCCATGGCCTACACCCGTAGTATTTGTGATTTGTTCAACAACGTTCGGCGTGAGTTCGGCTCTGTGGTTCAGATGCAGAACGGGGGTCAGGCCGAATGCCTGATGGGAAGCCTCATGGAGGCCTTTATGGCAAGGGAAGACCCCCTCTTGCAGGCCGAGGAAATCTTCCGTTTTTTGATCGCCGTCTACCGTGAACAACTCAATCGCCACCAGGGAGACGACCCGGTGGCCTATGGACGCTTTCTCTTGGAAAGCCAGTATCGCTCACCCCGAAACATGTCTGAATGGGCAGAGGTCATCGGGATCACACGGGAACATTTCTCCCGTGAATTTCAACGGCGCTATGGCGAATCACCAGCCGTGTTTCTTCGTAGGCAGCGATTGCACCACGCCCAGGTCCTGATGAAAACCAGTCCGTATTCCGTCGAGCGGATCGCCAGCCTGAGTGGATTTAGCAATGTTCAGTCGCTGCGCCGTGCCCTGCGGCAGGGTTAGGGAGTAATTTGATGACTGGCAGGCTAGACTCTGCGACGTCGAGCCAGTCCGCTAAATCCGGCCAAGGCCAGCAACAAGGAGGCCGAGGGTTCCGGGACTTGGCTGGTGGTCACCGTGATGTTATCGAAGGCGATATCCTCGTCGCCAGCATTAAGGTTGGAGATGGTGATGCGCAAATCCAGAATCGATCCTGTTCCAAGGGCGGAATCAATATCCGCGCTGAATTCGGTGAAAGTGTCCGTGATTTCAGTCCCGTCACCAATTCCGTCGAAATTGGTATCGACAGATGGAGCAGAATTAATCGCTCCGCCCGTAGATCTGATAGCAAAGAGATCCACAAAACCGCCCCCGTCGATCTGTGCCTGCACAACGAGGGATGAGTCGCCGTCCCAGTCTTCGTTTGGAAAATCATCATCTTCGGCAAACAAGCCTGAGAACGTGATCCCGGTCGCACCAGCAACCTGGACACCCGTCCATTCCAGCTGAATGAGGTCGATGTTTCCGGATGACGTGCTGTCAGTATCCTCAGCTCCGTAGAAGCCGCCCCCCTGCTGGTTGTTGTAGTTTAATTCTGTTCCGACGGTATCTGCAAAAGAAATGATCCCGAAGTAATTGCGGTCAGGAAACAGCTCGGAGGTATTATCTGGTATCAGCGTCGAGTCTCCCGCATTGGTTTGCACATAGTTGACGATACTGTCTTCAAAATCCTCGAACAGGACAAGGGTTGCCGGGAGGCTGGCTGTTGATGCGAAGAATAATCCGGCCAGTAGATTCAGAGCTTTGTTTTTCATTTTTATGTATTTAAGGTGTTGTGATCCATGCTTTCATTGAAGAATATTATTTCGCGGATTCGCTAAATGCGTCAAGCATTATCAAAACAAGCACGGAAGAATGTCACGCTTTCCTGCCGGATGGCGATTTTGGTTGTCGGCGCCGGCCAGTCGCCCGAGAATCACAGCGTATGAAAAACCGAAATGAGTGTGAGCTCACCACCAGGCAGGCGATTGCCCGTCGCCGCAGTATTCGTAAGTTTTTGCCTGACGACGTCAACGACGCGGTTGTCATGGAGTTGTTGGAGGCGGCGCGGCTTGCGCCGTCCGGATGTAATTCGCAGCCATGGCGGTTCAAGCTGGTGCGGGAGGCGGAGGTCAAAGAACGGCTTAGCGAATGTGCTTACGGACAGGAATTTCTCAAGCAGGCGCCGGTGGTGCTGGTGTGCTGCGCAGATATCCAAGGCTATCTGGATGGCAGGGCATCGGGGGTGCAAGACCTTGGCAAAATCGGCGCCTTCACAGGTGAAATCTGTGAAGTGCTGAACCATGTCACCAAGAAAAAATCTCGACTCTCCTTCCAAGAGCTCAGTGAGTCGATTGCGTTTAACGTGGCGATTGCCGGCGAACACATCGCTCTGCGCGCACTCGATTTTGGACTAGGCACCTGCTGGATACGCCTGATGGATGCCAACAAAGTTCGCCAACTCTTCTCATGGGACAACAATATCTACCCTGTCGCCTTAATCCCCATCGGCATCCCCTCCGAACAACCGGCAGCACGTAAACGAAAAGAGCTTCACGACTTGATGATTGATTAACCTCCACTTCATCGATGTCAGATATGCCGAGACTTCATATACGGATGGCTGGCACCGATATCATCAAAGATGAAAGAACCAGCAAGATCAAAGGGTAACTTCAGCGGCCAAATGAACCGATCCACGCATTCATCCTCAAGACGCAGTTTTCTCAAGAAGTCCGCTCTGTTCGGCGGACTTTCCATTCTTCCCTCCTCATTGGTTTTCGGAGCGAATGCCCGTTCTCCCAAGGCGATCTCCCCGAACGATAAAGTCAAACTCGCCGTTGTCGGCATCGGCAACCAAGGGTTTCAGGACTTGAAACTCATGGCCGACTCAGGACTCTGCGACATCGTGGCTCTCTGCGACGTCGACCTGAAGGGAAAACACACACAGGCTGCCCAGCAACGCTATGCCAGCCAAGGCAACGGCACTCAAGGTGCTCGCTGCTTCACTGATTTCCGCAAGATGTTCGACACCATGGCCGACGACATCGATGCCGTCCTCATCGCCACCCCCGACCATTCCCACTTTGCCGTCACCATGCTCGCCATGTCGCTCGGTAAACATGTCTTTGTCGAAAAGCCCCTCGCCCACACCTTCGGCCAGTGCGAACGCCTGATCGAAATGGCCGCCAAAAACCCACAACTCGTCACCCAGATGGGTAACCAAGGGCACTCCGGAGCCAACTACTTCCAGTTCAAAGCCTGGTCCGAAGCCGGCCTGATCAAAGACATCACCCGGATCACCGCCCACATGAACCGAAAACGCCGCTGGCACGGATGGGGAGAAAAAACCACCGCCTACCCAAAAACAACGATGCCCGAAGGACTCGATTGGGACCAGTGGATCGACAGCGCCCCGCACACCCACCCGTTCAGCAATAAACTCCACCCACAGGAATGGAGAAGCTGGTTCGACTACGGCAGCGGCTGCTTCGGTGACTGGGGGCCTCACATCCTCGACACCTGCCACCGCTTTCTCCAGCTCGGACTCCCGGAAACAATCAAGGCTGTGCGGCGCGACGGCGTGAATGCCGCCGGACTGATCTACCCCCAGGCCAGCACCATCCGCTTCTCCTTCCCAGAACGAGGCGACGGACTCCCAGCCTGCGATGTCGATTGGTATGACGGCGTGAACAACGTCCCCCAACTTGAAGGCGCATTCACCAGCAACGGTAAGGCCAAGCCCCTGACCTCCCCCGGCAAAGTGCTGTATGGTAAGGACATCGTCTTCCAAGGCGGATCCCACGCCTCCCCCCTGCGGATCTTACCACGGGAAAAATACATTGAAATGCACCCCACGCTGCCAAAGCTCCAGCTGAAAAACTCCAACCACTACGCCAATTTTCTACTCGCTTGTATGGGCAAGGAAAAGGCCCGCTCACCCTTCTCGGTCGCCGGCCCCCTCACCCAGGTCTTTACCCTCGGCATCCTCGCCCAACGGTTTGGCGGTGAACTGCAGTTCGACCGCAAACAAAAAACCATTATCAACAACGATACCGCCAAGGCATTGCTCGACCCCGCACCCCGCGAAGGATGGGAGTCGTATTACCAAGTTTAATCACGCCCCGGCGATCAAACATTTCCGCATATTGGCCAGAACCTCGGCACAACGCTTGCCATCGCCACCACGCACTTCAGCGGTGGCCCAACCATGGTAGTGAATTTCGGCCAGAGCTTTGCGGACATCCGCCCAATCGACATCGCCTTCGCCGATTTTGCAAAAACCGTTTTTGGTTCCCCAGTCCTTGACGTCAAGTTTGACGATGCGCCGGCCCAATGAACGAATCCACTCCGCAGGCTTGCCGAACTTCTGGTGGTTTCCGATGTCAAAATACGAGCCCACCCAAGGTGAGTTCACCTCGTCGATGTACTTCACCAGCAAGTCCGCGGACTGAGCATTGCCACCCTTCGGATCGTAGAGGAAGTGATTCCAGACATTTTCAATCAGCACATGCACGCCGAGTTTCGCCGCCAGTGGCAGGGCCTTGTGAATTTCTTCAATCGAGCGGTCCCAGGCCTGCTGGTGACTCACCTTTCCCTTGGCGACGGCCGGCACCAAAAGCACCGAACTCCCACCGACCTGATGGCTCTCACGGATCGCAGTCAACAAGCCTTCAAGCCCCTTGGCCCGAACCTCGGCAGACGGGTCGGACAAACAAACCCTCCAGTGGATTGAATCCACCACGCCATGGATTGGCAGGCCGGTCGCCTGTGAAGCTTTCAGCGCTTCCCGCTTATTCTGCCCTCCAGGAGAATCCAGCTCAATGCCATCGTAACCCAGCCTTTTGACCAGTTTGAATTTCTCTTCGAGGCTGGAGCCCTCACGCACCATCCCTGCTTTCAAGGCAAAAAGAATCGAACCGGTGTCCATTGTTGGACTCGGTTCCGAGGTTTCCTGAGCCGACGATGATGCGACCCCGGCCCCCATGGCGAGACCGGATGTCCGGATAAATTGTCTGCGGTTCATTGAAGGTAAAAATGGTTAGAACTACTTCTTCACCTCCTTGACTTCGATCTTGCGGAACTGGATCGGATGGCTCTCCGCCTGGATGGAAATCGTTCCTTTTTCCAGCAAGGTGCCATCATCGAGTTGGGGTTTGTTGTATTCTAAAACCACCTTGCCATCGATTTTATGGCGAATCACTTCGCTTCCCTTGACCTCCACTTCCACCGTTACCCACTGGTCACCGTGATAGGTTTTGGAGTCGGAATTGATCACGTGACGTTTTTGCAGTTTGCCATCGATCACCACGTGGGTGCCGGGGGTGCAGAGGTTCAGGTTCGTCCGCTTGCCGGTGCCGTCAGGCTTACCGCCCAATAGCTGGACCTCGATCGAATTCGGGAACGACTGATCTTTTTTCATCGATTCCGGCGTCTGGCCGTGAATCATAAATCCATTGTTCCGGAACGCCCAACCTGGCCCTCCTTTGACCTGATCCCCGATGAATCGGTATTCAGCACGCAGGATGTAGTGGGAAAATTCCTTTTTGTAAAACAAGTGGCCAAAATTGTTCTGCCACTTGTCGTATTTGTCATAAGAAACGGTCAACAAGCCATCTTCCACCCGGAAGGTATTCTTGTAGTTCACGCCCAGGTCTTCCCCCTTGAATTTCGGGGTCCAACCACTCAGGTCCTTACCATTGAAGAGCTGAATCCATCCGTCCTTTTTTTCTTCGGCCTGGGCTGTCGCCAGAGCCAGAGCGGCCACTACACATGCTTTGATCGTCAATTTCATCCCCGAGGATACGCCCCCGCCGTGGGGGATGTTTCACGGAATTGTGTCACCCTCCCCCACACACAATTTCCTTTTCCCCATTGCTTCTGACATATCGCTGGTGATAGTCTCATCCGCATGTCCAACGACAGCTTCACTGAAACCGTCAGCACCGGTTGGTTCAGCCGCATCGGCGACTCCATCAAAGGTATCTTCCTCGGCCTGCTTATGGTCGTCGCCGCATTCCCTATTCTCTTTATCAACGAAGGATGCGCCGTCGATGTCCGTAAAACCCTGGACCAAGGGAGCAAAGAAGTCATCGATGTGGAAAGCTCTGCCGTCGACCCCGCCAATGAGGGAAAACTCATTCACCTCACCGGCCAGGCCAGCAGCCCAAAAGAAATCGGCGACAAGGACTTTCGCGTAAGCTCCCAATCGCTAAGACTCGAACGCGAGGTTTCGATGTTCCAGTGGAAAGAATCCAGCGAAGAGAAAACCAAAAAGAAACTCGGCGGAGGCACTGAAACCACCACCACCTATACCTACACCAAAGACTGGCACAAGGGCCGCATCGATTCCTCCCAGTTTGAAAAACCGGACGGTCACCACAACCCCAGCCCGAAAGTCAGCAGCTCGAGTTGGACTGCTCCTGATGCCAAGCTCGGCGCCTTCACCCTGAACGCAAGCCTGATTGAAAAAATCGACAGCTTCCAACCCATCCATATCCACGAGGACAACACCAGCCGTCAAGTCGCCGCGAGCAACAAAAAACTACATATCCACGACGGCATCTATTACTATGGCAAATCCCCCGATGCTCCGGAAGTGGGCGACCTCCGGATTTCCTTCCGGCATATTCCGTCACCAACCGAGGTCAGCATGATCGCCCAGCAAAAAGGAACCGGATTCGAGCCCTTCATCGGTAAATCCGGAGCGTCCATCTACATGCTCCAAGTCGGAAACCACAGCGCCCAAGCGATGATCGAACAGGCAAAAAATAGCAATAGCACCAAAACCTGGATCATCCGAGGCGTCGGATTACTGGTGATGTTCTTCGGCTTCAGCCTGATCTTCAACCCACTCTCCGTCGTCGCCGACGTCATCCCGATCGCCGGCAGCATCGTCGGCGTCGGCACCGGTATCGTCTCATTTTTGCTCGCTGTCCCGCTCTCACTGGCAACCATCGCCGTAGCCTGGGTCTACTACCGCCCGATCATCGGCATCCCACTACTCATCGCTGCCGCCGTCGGCATCTTCTTCCTGATCCAAAAACTCTATCGCTACAACCGATCACGCGGATAAATGCTCACTCGCCTCCACTCCATTGATGCCTACCTGCGGATCGGGCTACTCTGCCTGATCGCCGGAAGCTCGGTTTGCTTGACGTCTTGCCAGTCCCCCGGCACCGACGCCAAGGCCACACTTCCCTCGACGGCACCCCTGCCCGTTGGCACCCTGCCCGAGGACGGTTCACAACAATTGCTCGAGCACATCAACCAAAGCCGCCGCCAACACAAGCTGCCGGTCTTGGTCGTCGACCCCAGGCTCACCCGAGCCGCGCTCGAGCACTCGGAGTCGATGCTGCGCCATCAGTACTTTGACCACCGTGGCCACGATGGCTCACGATTCCAGCAGCGCCTGCTTCGCAACGGTTACCCACGGTCCCACTCGGCGGAAAACATCGCCATGGTCCACGACCCCAAACTCGTCTTCGACATGTGGTTTAACAGCCGGGGGCATTATAAAAACATGATGAACCCAAAGTATTCCCGGGTCGGAATCGGCCGCGCGGGGAACTACTGGACAGCCAATTTTGCCGCACCCGACGGAACCTGACACGCTCACAGAACCTGTCAGCAAGAAGCTCGAAACTTGCAATAATTGGGGAATACGTGACAGTGGTCGATCGAACCTGCCGTAATATAGGTTTGCAACCCGACTGCCTGCACCATGAACCCCAAGACCTCCTGCCCCGGAAATCCCCTGTCGTCACCGATGTCACTGAACGGCTCTCGTCGTGAGTTTTTACACGTCGGACTACTGGCCGGACTCGGCCTGACTCTGCCCGAATTCCTGAAAATGCAAGCGCAGGGGGCTCAGAAACACTACGAAAGCAAAGAAGGCGTCGCAAAGTCAGTCATCCAAATTTTCCTGCCGGGCGGCCTGGCCCAACAGGAGTCGTTCGACCCCAAACCTTACGCGCCCAGCGAATACCGCGGCCCCTTCGGAACCGTCAAAACCAAGCTCCCCGGTGTTGTCTTTTCCGAACACATGAAACATCTGGCCCAGATGGCGGATAAAATCACCGTGATCCGCTCGATGTCCCACGGCGAGGCCGCCCATGAACGAGGCACTCACAACATGTTCACCGGCTATCGGCCAAGCCCCGCCCTCCAGTTTCCCTCGATGGGCTCGGTTGTCTCCCACGAACTGGGGTCGAAAAACAACCTTCCCCCCTACGTCTGCGTGCCAAACGTTCCCAACATCTTCGCCGGCTCCGGCTACCTCAGCACTGCCTACGGACCGTTCGGACTGGGCGCCGACCCCGCACGCGGCGACTTCAAGGTGCGCGATCTGAACCTCCCGCAGGGGGTCGATGACGAACGTTTTCACCGCCGCAAATCCATGCTGGCGACGGTGGATGCTCATTTCCGCTCCTTGGAAAAAGCGGACACCCTCGACTCGATGGATGCCTTTTATCAACATGCATACAAACTGATTTCCTCACAAAAGGCACGCGAGGCCTTTGACCTCTCCAAGGAACCGGAAAAACTCAAGGAGATGTATGGCAAAACCCAGGCAGGTCAACGGATGCTGCTCGCCCGGCGTTTGGCCGAAGCCGGGGTGCGCTTCGTCTCACTCACCGCCGGCGGCTGGGACCACCACGATAATATTAAAGAAGGTATCCAAGGGAACCTGCCCGCCGTGGATAAAGCCGTAGCCGCCCTGCTCAAGGACCTGGAACAACGTGGCATGCTGGATAACACCTTAGTGATGCTGACCTCGGAGTTCGGCCGCACTCCGAAAATCAATAAAACCAACGGCCGCGACCACTGGCCGCGCGTGTTCTCGGTCATGCTCGCCGGAGGTGGTGTGCAAAAAGGTCTGATCTATGGAAAATCCAATGCCCTGGCCGCCGAGCCGGAAGAAGACAAAGTCGGCGTCCAGGATTTTGCCACCACCATTTACCACCAACTCGGTATCACCGCCGACAAGGAACTCATGGCCCCCGGCGGACGGCCAATCGAAATTGTCGACGGTGGCAACGTCATCAGCGATCTCTTAATCTGACCCTTACCTCCATGCCCGCTCACCTCAGAGTCACGCTTGCTCTTCTCACGCTGCTGATGGCGTCAGGGCCACTGCACGCCTATGACCCGGCACTGAACCTGATCATGCCCCGAGGCGGTATGCAGGGAAAGGAGGTGGTCCTCCACCTGCACGGTGACAGGCTGTTCGCCCCCCGCGAGCTCCTCTTCTATCAGAAAGGAATCACCGTCAAACACCTTGAAAAAATCGACGACAAAAAGCTCAAGGTTACCATCCAAATCGCGCCCGATGCTCCACTTGGTGAGCATGCGATGCGGCTACGCTGTGACGCCGGCGTCACCTACATGCGCACCTTCTGGGTCGGCCCCTTCCCTTGCATCGACGAAGCCGAACCCAACAATGATTTTGCCAAACCCCAAACCATCTCAGCCAACCACACCGTCCACGGAACGGCCGGCAACGAGGACGTCGACTATTTTCAGATTCAGGCGAAAAAAGGCCAACGCATCTCAGCAGAAATCGAAGGCATGCGGCTCGGCAGCATCTTCTTCGACCCCTACCTCGCCATCCTCAACGACAAACGCTTCGAGCTGGCAACCTCCGACGACTCCCCATTGCTCCGCCAGGACGCCTTTGTCTCGGTGATCGCCCCCGAAGATGGAGCCTACACCATCATGGTCCGTGAATCCGCCTATGAAGGAAACGACCGCTGTCGCTACCGCCTGCACGTCGGCCATTTCCCCCGCCCACGTGCCGTCTATCCACCGGCAGCCACTCCGGGACAGGAAAACAAACTCCAACTCATCGGTGACCCCACAGGCGAATATGCACATACTCTCACGCCAGAGCCTGCCACCGAAGGCTCGATCTTCCCTCTCTTTGCCTCAAATGGTGGACTTACCCCACCATCCCCCAATCCTCTCTTAATCAGCAAGCTTCCCCACATCAACGAGTCCGAACCCAACAACTGGTGGAAAAACTTAAAACAACAAACCATCCCCAAGGCCCCCTGCGCCCTCCACGGCATCATTGCCGAACGAAACGACAGTGACTTTTTCTTCTTCCGCGCCAGCAAAGGGGAAAACCTCCGCATCCGGGCCCGCTCCCGGGACCTGCGCTCCCCCCTCGACACGGTGCTCACCCTGCGGGACGCCAAAGGGAAATACATCGCCCGCAACGACGACCAGGGAGGGCCCGACAGCATCATCGATTTCAAACCGCCTGCCGACGGCGAATACTCAATCCAAGTCCGCGACCACCTCGGACAGGGTGGGCCCGACTACACCTACCGTATCGAGATCAAACCTCGCCAAGCCGCGATCAGCGCCACGCTCCCCGTCGTCAAACGAAACGAAAGTCAATTCCGCAAGGTCATCTGCATCCCGCGCGGCAACCGCTACGCCAGCGTTGTCAACATCAGCAGAAAAAACCACAGCTGCGTCTGTGCCCTCGATGCCCCGAGCCTTCCGCAGGGCGTCCGTATGCAGGCGAGTGAGGCGGCCAAATCATCCAACAGCCTGCTCGCTGTGTTTGAAGCCTCACCCGATGCTCCGATCGCCGGTTCGCTCTATTCGCTGTTTGTCCGTGATACCGAACCAAAGAATCAAATTCGAGGCCCGCTGAACGAAGTCATCAACCACATTGAAATCAACAACACCGGAGTCTTTCACCACACCACTAGCCAACACATCGCCATCGCCGTGATCGAAGAAGCCCCCTTCCACGTCGATCTGCTCACCCCTCCCGTCCCCATCGTTCGAAATGGAACCTCCGAACTCCGGATCAAAATCCGCAGACAAGACGGCTTTGATGCCCCGGTCAAGGTCACACTTCCATGGAAACCCAGCGGCGTCGGAGCCCCGACCTCCATTACCATAGCCAAAGGAAAATCAGAAGCCGTCTACGCGATCAACGCCAATGCCGATGCCACTCTGGGAACCCACCAAATCTGCGTCAGCGCCGAAGCCAAAACCCCCAAGGGCACCGTGCTCACATCCTCCAGCTTGGTGCCGCTCAGCATCCGCGAACCCTTCATCAGTGCCAAACTGGAAATGGCATCCACCATCCCCGGACAAGCCGTTTCGATGCTCTGCAAAATCGAACACCCCCACCCGATCCAAGGCCAAGCCGAAATCCGACTGCTCGGCCTGCCTCACGGGGTCAAAGCCTCTCCGCGACACATCAACAACCAAAGCAAAGAAGTCATCTTTGATCTCGAAGTCGCCCATGACGCAGCCAAGGGCAACCACAACTCCCTGTTCTGCCAAGTCCTCCCGAAACAAAACGGTCACGCCATCCCACACCAAACAGCCCAAGGTGGATCACTCCGAATCAACCCGCCACCACCGGTAAAAAAATCCACCAAACCGGGGCAAAAACCCGCAGCCGTAAAAAAACCAGCGGCAAACAAACCACTCTCCCGCTTGGAACAACTCCGCCAACGTAACCAATAAGTGCAAACCCTTCAGTTGCCCCACCACATCACACCTCACCTCGCCCGGATCATGTTCCGATTTCCCACCATCACCCGTTCAGCACTGACCAGCAGCACCCTGACCCTCATCTTCCAGGGAAGCTGTCTGGGCTCACCCGACTTTGTCAAAGAAGTGCAGCCTATCCTGGAAGAGAACTGCATCCGCTGCCACGGGGAAGAAAAACAAAAAGGATCACTCCGGCTCGATACCCGCGCCTTCATGCTCGAAGGTGGCGAAAATGCGGCAGCCATCGACCTCGATAAACCTGAAGGTAGCGAGATAATCCGCCTGGTTTCACTGCCAGCGGATCACGACGACCTGATGCCGCCACCCGGGAAAAAGGCAAGCCCTCCACTCAGCAAAGAACAGATCACCACCCTCACGGACTGGGTGAAAGCCAACGCCCCCTGGCCGGATGGCATCGTTCTGAAGGAACGCGCCCGCAGCCGCCGTGAAAGCAAGCTCGACCAAGCCGACCCGAACCTGCTGTCGATCGAAGTCTTCCCGAAACAAATCAGTCTGGAAACCAAGGAAGATTTTCACCGCCTGATTGCCATCGCCCGATACAAAGATGCCACCACCCGGGACATCACCCCCTCACTCAGTATCCACTTCGACGACCCGTCGCTGGTCCGGCTCGAAGGCACCACGGTCCACCCGGTCAGCGACGGCAGCACGCAGATGCACATCCACTACCGGGGGCAAAAGCAATCGGTTCAAGTAAGCGTCAAAGGGGCGACCACCCCCCGCCCAATCAGCTTCCAGCGGGATGTGATGCCCGTGCTCACCGCCGCTGGCTGCAACACCGGCTCCTGCCATGGATCAGCCCGTGGTCAGGATGGGTTCCACCTCTCTCTCTTTGGCTACGACCCCAAGGGCGATTACCACCGGCTCACCCGCGAAATGCCCGGCCGACGTATCAACCTAGCACTCCCCGAGGACAGCCTGCTACTCACCAAAGCCATCGAATCCGTCCCACACACCGGCGGCAAACTCATGGATTCCGACAGCGCAGCCTACCGCGTGCTGCTCAACTGGCTACAAGCCGGCGCCCAATACGACCCAAAAGATCCCGTGCTCCCGGTGGGTATCGAAGTCCGCCCGGTCGAGGCGGTTCTCAAAGGTTCGGGCGAATGGCTCCCACTCACCGTGCGCGCAATCTACTCGGATGGCAGTGACCGCGATGTCACCCGCCTGACCACCTTTTCGTCGAGTAACGACAACTCGGTCCAAATCGACCCCGCCACCGGCTTGATGACATCGGCCAAGCGCGGTGAAGCCTTTCTCATGGGGCGCTTCCACACCTTCACCGAAGGCATGCAAACCATCGTCATCCCGGAACAGGCCGATTACCGTCAACCCTCACCGCCTGAACACAATTATATCGACCCACTGGTGCATCAAAAACTCCACAAACTCCGTGTCATCCCCTCCGAACTCTGCGACGATGCCACCTTCATGCGCCGTATCTACCTCGACCTCATCGGCCAGGTCCCCACAGTCGAGCAACGAGCTCAATTCCTCGCGGATCAAACCCCGGACAAACGCGCCAAACTCATCGACCAACTCATCGACACCAAGGAGTTCACCGAAATATGGGTGATGAAATGGGCCGAACTCCTCCAAATCCGCACCTTCAATAACCAAGTCAGCTACAAAGCCGCCCTACTCTATCATAACTGGCTGCGCGAACGCCTGGTCGCCGACATGCCATTCAATCAAATCATCTACGAACTGCTCTCGGCCCGTGGCGGAACCTTCTCCAATCCCGCAACCAACTACTATCAAGTCGAATTGGAAACCAAAAAGCTCACCGAAAATGTGGCTCAGGTATTTATGGGCACCCGGATTCAATGCGCCCAGTGCCACAACCACATGTTCGACCGCTGGACCATGGACGACTACTACAACTTCACCGCCTTCTTCACTCAGGTGAAACGAAAAAAGGCCGAAGACCCACGCGAACAAATCATCTTCGACGGCAATGGTGAGATCCAACATCCGGTCACCAAACAAAATGCCATCCCCAAATTCCTCGGAGGGGGCACGCCCAACGAAGAAGACATGAAAAAGAAATCACGCCGCGAAGTCGTTGCCTCATGGCTGACCGCTCCGGAAAACCCGTGGTTTGCCCGCAACATCTCCAACATCGTCTGGGCCCACTTTTTTGGTGTCGGCATCGTCGACCCCGTCGATGACGTCCGGGTCTCCAACCCTCCATCCAACCCGGCACTACTCGATGCCCTGGCCAAACACTTGGTCGATTCCAATTTCAATATCAAAAGCCTGGTGCGCGATATCTGCAACTCACGCACCTATCAGCTGTCCAGCCGGACCAATGCCACCAACGTCAGCGACACCCGCAATTTTTCCCACGCCCAGGTGCGTCGGTTACGTTCCGAGATCCTGCTCGATGTCATTTCCCAGATCACCCAGACTCCTAACAAGTTCAAAGGCCTACCCCGCGGAGCCCGGGCGGTTCAGATCGCCGATGGCAACACCTCCACCTATTTCCTTAAAACCTTCGGCCGATCCACCCGCGAAACTGTGGCATCCACCGAAGTCAAAATGGACCCCAGCCTATCCCAATCACTGCACTTGCTCAATGGTGACACCACCCACAAACGCATCCAGCAGGGGAAAGTCATCCGCAGCATGCGCCAACAAAAAAAATCTCCACAGGAAATCATCGACCACCTCTACCTCACCTGCCTGTCACGCCCGCCCACATCAGGAGAATCCCAAACGCTGATGCTTCACCTGAACGAACTCAAAGAAGAAAAGGCCATAATCGAAACCCTCGAAGACATCTTCTGGGCACTGCTGAACTCCAAAGAATTTATCTTTAACCACTGATACCCAACTGCACCCAAGGATCAACCATGCACTTATCAGCTCCAAAGATTTACCTTCTGACTCTTGTTTGCGGATGCCATGCCGCCCTCGGCGCGCCACCCAATTTCGACGACCACATCCTGCCGATATTCGAGCAGTCGTGCAACAACTGCCACAACCCGGACAAATCCAAAGGAGACCTCGACCTCAGCACCTACAGCGCCACCCTGCGTGGAGGCTCCGGTGGAAAAATTGCCGAACCCGGCGAAGGCGCGGCCTCCAAACTCTACGGCGTGATCACTCACACCCTGGAACCAAAAATGCCGGAAAACGGCGATAAGATGGATAAAAAACAAGCCGACCTGATCCGGGCATGGATCGATGGCGGCATGCTGGAAAATAAGTCCGGTAAACCGAAAAAGAAGAAGAAAAACAACTTTGCCCTCGCCGCCCCAACCAGCACAAACAAACCGGACGGCCCGCCACCGATGCCCAAACACCTGCTGCTCGAACCCCTCGTTACCACCACCCGGGCCACGGCCGTCAACGACCTCGAAGCCAGCCCCTGGGCGCCCTTGCTGGCCATCACCGGGCAACGCCAAATCCTACTCTACCACACCGATACCCTGGAGCTCGAAGCCATCCTCCCCTTCGACCATGGTCAACCCGAGGTGCTCTCCTTCCACCCGTCCGGCAAGTACTTACTCGCTGGTGGAGGTATCGGAGGTAAATCCGGCACCACCATCACCTGGGACATTGAATCCGGCACCCCGGTCATTCGCGCCGGCAAGGACTTCGACTCCGTACTCGCCGCCTCACTGCGCCCCGACCTCGGTGGCGTCAGCCTGGGAGGTCCGGGCAAACGAGTCAAACTCTGGGACACCCGAAGCGACGAAGCTCTGGTCTCCATCAAAAAACATACCGACTGGATTACCAAACTCGCCTACTCCCCGGACGGCGTGCTACTGGCGTCCGGCGGGCGTGGCGGAGGCGTCTACATTTGGGAAGCCCACACCGGCAATGAGTTCCACAACCTACGCGCCCACCAAGCAAGCATCACCGACCTCGTCTGGCGCTCCGATTCCAACCTCCTGGCAACGGCCTCCGAGGACAAACAAATAATCGTCTGGGAAATGAACCACGGTAAGCAGGTGAAAAAATGGGCTCCTCACGGCGGCGGCGTGCTTTCGATCGATTGGGCACGGAACGGCAACCTCGTCACCAGCGGGCGCGACAAAAAAGTCAAACTCTGGAAACCGGACTTCAATGCACTCAAAGAACTCCCCCCTTTTCCCTCCATGGTTGTCGACGTGGTGTTCAGCCACGATGGCAAACGCCTGATCTGTGCCGAGTGGTCCGGCACCATCAGCGTCTGGGACGTCGCCAGCGCCAAGCAGCTTGGCACTCTTGCCGCCAACCCGCCGACGATTGCTGACCGAATCATCTCCCTGCAAAAGTCCATCACCGGGCTCCCAGCAAAAACCAAACAAGCCGAGCAGGCATGGAACGAGGCAAAACAGCACCTCACAAAGCGTCAACAAGCCGAGCAGCAGGCAAAGGCCACGGCCCAACAAATGAAACAAAAACAACAACAGGTCGAAAAAGAACGCCAACAAACCGATCAACAACAGAAGTCACTCGCCCAGGTTGGAAAACAATTGCAAAGCGAACATGAACAAAAACACCAAGCTGCCAAGAAAGCGCGGGAAGCTCTGCAACAACACAACCAACGCATCGCCGCCGCCCGACCACCCATCCAACAAACGGAAGCTCGATTGAAACAACTCCAGCAACAAAAACAGGAACGGCACAAACATGAAACCAACACCCGGAAACAAGCCGAGGCCGAACCCGAAAACCAAAACCTCAAACTGGCACACGAAAAAGCCGTCAGCGACCGACAAAAAACCGAACAGGAACTAACAAAAACACAACAATCGCTGGATCAACAAAAACACTCGCTGGCCCAACTCGAACAACAACGGAAAGGACCGGGAAACCAACAGGCGATAGCCGATCAGCAACGCCGCGAAGTCGATGCCAAATGGCAGGCCCATCACGAACAAAAAAAACAGCTAGAACAAAAGTTTCATCAAATCAACAAATCCAGCGGCGAACTCAAACAGCAACTCAAGGCCCAGGAGCAAAAACTGAAACAAACAGCCGAGGCCAAAACCAAAGCCGAGCAGCTGTTAAAAACCACAACAGGAGAAAAGGAACAGCTCCAGCGACAAGGCGCCAAACTCAACCAACAACTCAAACGTTGGCGTGCCGCCGCCATCAACACCGAGGCGATTCAACTCGAGAAAGAAGCCAAGCAGCTCCACCAGCAACAAGAGCGGTCGATCCAATCGTTTACCGCTCTCGCCGACTCGATCAGCAAGATGAAAAATCCGGCCGATCTCCAACAAAAATCCCGGGAACTGGCAAAGCTCCGAAAGGAAATCGATCAGCTGTCCGCACAACTCGTCCAGGTATCCAGCCAGGCCAAAGAGCGCCTCGCCTCCTACCACGCCGCCCTAAAATAGACTAATGGGGGACCTCCCAGCCCCCGAGCAAAGCCCAAGCCCTACTTCCCGCAAAATAGGACAGGATTCCATCCTGTCGACAAGCCAAGGAACAAACAAGCCTCCTCTCAAGGCCCGATCCCGGATATACACCGAAGCATGAAATGAAGGTGCTGTCCCCGTCACCAGAAAAACAATGGAGGGAGTGGGGGAAAGTGCATCCAAGTCCTCGGAAAAACCGCTTGAGTAGGGTGAGAGAACCTCTTTCCGACTCTAGAGCCAAACATTTTATATGATCAGGCTTTCATGAAATATGCGGGCTAGCTTCCATATCAAGCTCTTCACTATTTGTCCATTCCGAGAGAATGGTATCTTACCAAGTAGCAAAACAGACGGGAAGATTGCCGAGATAAATTTCTGTTTTGGCAAGGCGCGACGATGGAATGGTGCGGGCACCATGACTGAGGAGAAACGCAGCCAGAACAGAAATTTATCCGGAACTCTGGTAGACCACGAAGTGCATTTCCTCACAGCTTTAAAACTTTCAATCGTCTCATCTGTTTTGCGGAGTGGTATTACCAAGTAAGAAAACAGAAATTCATCCGGAAGACTCGATGACCACGAAGTAATTTCCCTCAAAGCGTAACCATTTTCAATCGTCTCATGTGTTTTGAGGAATGGTATATGGCAGTGTCCGCTTTTTACTCTCTCCGCCTGCTCTGGCCCTTGGGTAGGGTTTGACCTTGGGTGTTTTAAAGTCGGCGGGTTGAGGCTTGTCCACACGCAGCGCTTGGGCATCGCCGTACTGTTGCTGTTGAGCTTTAAGCAAGTCCATCATACGGGCCACCCTCTCGGGGTTTTCCGCTGAGACATCATGCATTTCATCAGGGTCGTTTTTGAGGTCAAACAGCTGATGACGGTTGATCTGAGGGAAAACCATCAGCTTCCAGCGCTCGTCACGGATCGAGCGTTGGCTGTCCTGGTAGGCAAGCGTTGCCACATCCCGAACTTTAGCGCTTTTACCTTCCAGCACCGGGCGGATGCTTTTGCCGTCGATCTTATCGGCGATCTTACCGCCTGCGAAATCCACCACTGTGGGAAAGACATCATGCAGGTAGACCAGCGCATCTGTCTTGCCTGCATCAATCCCCGGGCCGGCAACCATGAAGGGGACTTTCATCCCGACCTCATAGATATTCTGTTTACCAAACAGGCCGTGACTGCCAAGCGCGAGACCGTGGTCGGAAGAATAAATAATGATGGTCTCTTTTTCCAAGCCGCTCTGTTTCAGGTAATCAAGCAAGCGCCCGAGATCGTAGTCCATTGCTGTCATCAGCGCGTAATAGTCAAAGATGTGGCCCCGTGTGGCTTCCTTTCCTCTTGGCCAGGCCTCCAACCTTTCATCACGAATGGTCATCGAACCGATATCCCAGTGATGCATCGGCTTGAAGTTTTTGGGCAGGGGGATCTTCGCCGGGTCATACATATCCCGGAAATGTTTCTCGGCATAGCGGGGGTCGTGTGGACCGGACACACCAAGGTAGATGAAGAACGGCTTGTCCTTGTTGCGAGTCTGCTTAAGAAATTTCAGTGCATCATCCACAAAGGGGCGGCAGGCCCGGCCGCTCATCAGCGCATTCACATTGTGCACTTCCCCGTAATGGTCGAACTGCTTGCCAATCACTGGATGGTTTGCCCACGCACTTTTTTCACGGTAAAACGTTTCATAACCAGCGGTCTTCATCACCTTGGGCAAGGTATCTCCACTTGAAGGACAGCGCATTTTAGGAGCCCAGCGGTGCCAGACTTTCCCGGTCATCACCTGATTACGCGATGCGATACAGACCGCCCCTGTGTGAGCGCCGTAACAATAACCGTTGTTAAAAACCTTGGATCGCTCGGCTAGTTTGTCGATGTTGGGTGTCTTGATGTCAGGATTTCCCAAAACTCCAATCGTGTCCGCCCGTTGGTCATCCGTAAAAATAAACAGAATGTTCGGCTTCTTCGCCATGGCCAAACCGGCCAGAGCGCTTAATATGGCAAGTGCCAATAAACTTTTATTCATAGGTAAGGGTTGTTTCATCTAGCCGGATGCTCCGAGTTCTCCCTGAGAGCCTCTCTTAATACGGCGTCTGGCATAGACTGTTGCAAAAAACACCTCACAGCTCAAACGAACAGAATCAGCTGAGGAAATCACAAACCGGGAAAAGCAGTTCCAGAGTCCGCATTATTTTCTACGGCGCAGGATGAGGGAAACCCCTCCCAAGCTGAGCAGTGCTGCCGAGGAAGGTTCAGGAACAGCATGGATACTCAGTGCGGCTACGGGATCATCACCAACCCCAAAGGTGAACATCCGCAATTCATCCATGTCCCCAACAAAATACTGTTGGTTTTCAGTATGCGATTTTTGACCGATGGCATAATCACCGGTCCAGACGGGGGCACCATTAAAGGAGTCACCCACGACCTCCTTGCCATCGACGTATAATTTGGAGATTCCGTTGTTTCGAATGATCGCAATGTTGTACCACTGGCCCACGGTAGGGGTCATGGCATGAATGCTGTCGGAAGCCACACCGTTGCGCTGTAAATTGATTGGGCTATTGCTAAGCTTTGAAAAAGTCAGGGCTCCTGTCGTTCCACTGCGAACATAACGCTGGTGGCCTGCAAGACTGTGATGGCGCACCCAGAACTCCATGGCAAAATTATCAGCCGGCAGATTAGCTGTGGCTGCGTCATTTCGCCATAGCGATGTGCTCATGGCAGCGTTGCCAGCGAAAGTGGTGTAGGAGCTACTACCCGGGGCCGCTGGAGTTGTAGTGTTGATCGTCAGACTACCAACACCTTCTTTGGTATCCATCGAATAGCCATTGCCACTGGTATCCAATGCAATATTCCCTGCCCCGGTCGATCCATCCTCCCCCATGGGAAGGTGCATGATGGTCGTAATCGCGGCATGCGACGGGACAACATTCAAAAAGCCACCCAAAGCTGCAACGGTCATTTGTTTTGTTAATTTTTTCATCGTTCTTGATACCTTATCCTGTTGCCTTCTGCATTTCGTACCCATCCATGAACCATGGGCCACATATGACGTATAATAAACAGCCGCACACCACGGTGAGTCACGCTTTATGAATTATCAAAAAGCGGCCAAAAACTGCGAAAACGCGCAGACCTATGTTCTGTGCTGCCCCCTGAACTGTCCTGGAGTCATACCGGTTTCGCGCTTAAACATGTGGCTGAGCCTTTCCGGGTATTTCATTCCCGCCAACTCGGCGATATGCGCCAGGGTAAAATCAGTATCTTTGAGCCATCCTTTGATGCGCTCGAGCTGGGTTTCGATCAACAGACGTTTAACCGTCACCCCCATTTCCTTCTCAAAACTACGCTCCAGCAATCGCTGGGATACATGGCACTGATTGGCGATATCCTTCACTCTGGCGCCCTCGGTAGCTCGTAGTCTGATTTGCTCAAGAGCCTTCGCAACAATGGGGTCGGAAACAGCGCAAACACCACTCGAGAGCCGCTCGGTAACGCCTCTGGGCGCTACCACACGTTGAATCCCCATGCCGTGAGGGTCTTTACCCTCCATCATGGCCCCTAACCAAGAGGCGGCCAACCAGCCAACCCGGGGAATATCGGGATCAATACTCGACAAACTCGGAAAAACCATCGAGCACAGCAGGCTGTCATCATCCACCCCCAGAACCGCCAGTTGTTCGGGAACCGCCTTACCCAACTCATGGCAAAGGTTAATCACCCCGACTGCGACCGCATCACAGGCACAAAACACAGCGCAGGGCATCACCAAATCATCCAAAAACTGACGGATTTGACGGGATCTGGATTGGTAATCTCCATCCGGTATAGGCGGAACTTCAAGACTGCAGCACTCATACCCCCTTTGCTCTAGCTTGCTGATGTATCCCTCCTGCCTAAAGGTTGAATAGTGGCGGTTCTCATAGCCAATATAGGCAAAGCGCTCATAACCCTTACCTATAAAGTAATCGGCGGCCAAGGCTCCTACCGCCAAATGATCACTATTGATAAGCATCCCTGCCACAAAAGCCTGCTCTCCTTCAGCACACAGGTTCAACACGGGAATACCTTCCCGGCTTTTGGCACGTGAAATCGTTTGATCCAGTGAGCGGACAATGATTCCGTCCCCTTTCCAATGCTCCAACCATCCTGGCTCCGTCGTCTTTAAACCCCGTTCCTCAAAATGAAGATTCCAATCATGCATCTGGCCATACTTGGCAATCCCTGAGAGCAGGTTTCTCCCAAACTGGGTCGAGCTTTCAATAATGACCGCGATGTTTTTCATAAAAAGAGTTTTGTTGGAACCCCCTTGTCAGGCAAGAAATTTAGCCCCCACCCCTTGGCATGAACGCTTATTAAGCTATTCATTTGATATCATGAAGCGACCACACCTTGAGCTTTTTTTCTTTGCCCTCCGGTATTTCAAATGGTCCGGGAACGGGAAACATACCGTTGCGAGCACTTCCATGGTAATCTGACTTTAAGTGGTATTGGGAGCCGTCAGGTTGTAGGTAGGCTTGTCGCGGGACCTTGACTTTGCCGAGTAGTTTACTGGTCACCCAGGGAAAACGATTCACTCCGCCATCAAGATCCGGCATGACCAGATTCAAGTGATATGCCCCGTCCTTTTGCTCTAGCTTCAACCCGACCCTGTGCTCCTTACTCAACGTCGAATCCTTGCTATGTCTCGAAGGTGTTGCGCCTTGCAAAAACACATTCCCTGCCATGAAGACATCCATTCTGGCCTTATCGTAACCGGCAAGGCTGACAGATTTTCCGATGAACACATTGTTATAGTAGCGCTCATCGCCGCTGCGATTCGGGTCCAAACCTCCCATTTCGGTGGAGTGCTCCTTAAGCCACGGAGTTCGTCGACCTTCAGCATCACCGACTTTCACTTGAATGTTGCCCGCAAACAAATTGTGCGCATAGGCCCCTCCCTGTGAATTGACCAACATCGCTTTTTCCGATAGCAGCACATTGTGATCGAGCATGACCGGACCATGGTTCACCTCGAGGAAAATATCCTCTCGAGGCTTGTTGTCATGCAATAGGTTCTTCGTCACCCGTGTTCCCTGGGTCATCCAATCCAACCAAATGCCACGGCTGCAACGGTACACATGATTTCCTTCAATCAGAGAATCCAAGGCACCGTGAAACTTCATCCCCGCCATCTCGTGACCGCTAAACAACCTGCGCACGTGGATATCATGAATCTCATTCCCGATGATTTTTGAAAAAACCGCCCCGAGACTCCCTACAATGCCCGCTTGCTCGCAATGCGAAATATGGTTTCCCCTCACGATATGGTGACCGATGTTTTGGCCATTCCAGCCATGCTTGTAGGCGCGCTCGATTGTTTTTACATATCCCCCGGCACTGTTGGCCGAAGTATTGTCCCACTTGTCACCATGTTTTCCCAAAGTGATTCCCGTACAGGTGGAGTAACGAACCGTATTGTTTTCGATCACCCAGCCTTTGCTCCAATGGGTTCCCACCAGACCGATTTGTTCCGCAGTTGGCGGTGCCCAGGGGGTCGCAGCTTGTTCCAAAATAAAGCCACGCAATGTGATGTAGTTCACTCCGGTCTTGCTCGGATAAAAAACGGATTGCCGGGCATTCACTTCCACCAGTTGGGTATTGGGATCAACTCCCATGAACTGCGCCCAGACAGTGGTCGCATCACCAGCAGCAGGCTCGGAAAACCATAGCGGCTTATTGTCAGTCGGAGCAAAGACATCCTGCTTTTTTGCCGCCTCGGTTAACCAGTGACCATTAAGATACACCGCCGCGGTGTGATGTTTACGCTTATTCGGTTTGAACCAATCCCCCCGGATCAAATCCTGAAACGGGTTGAAATCCCCAAACATAACATTGGGGATCTCGACCTTCCAGATATCCCCCTGAACACGCGTCCAACCTTTGACCACTTCCGAGCCCTTGATCACCACCGTTTCACCTTCTGCCGCCCGATAGACAATCCGATGCTCATCTGAAGTCCCACCGCGAGGGGGATCGATCCTCTCACGATACACTCCCTCATGAACGGTGATCACATCACCCGGCATGGCAAGCTCCGCAGCTTTGGCTATGTGACGAAGAGGCGCCGCAAACGTTCCGGCAGAGGTGTCATTTCCACGGGGTGACACATGATACTCTTTGGCACTCAAACATGGCATGGCCGCCATCACGGCCATGCCTGCGGCCCAATGGGTAATACCACTCCGCAAAACAGATGAGACGATTGAAAGTTTTAAAGCTGTGAGGAAATGCACTTCGTGGTCTACCAGAGTTCCGGATAAATTTCTGTTCTGGCTGCGTTTCTCCTCAGTCATGGTGCCCGCACCATTCCATCGTCGCGCCTTGCCAAAACAGAAATTTATCTCGGCAATCGTCCCGTCTGTTTTGCTACTTGGTATAACAATCGATTTCATAGGATGCATTTTTCTAAAGAGGCGAGAATACAAACGCCCTGGAATGATCATTCTTACAAACGGGTTGCCTTTTCACCATGAAAAACGGGTCCGCCGTTTTCCAGCTAAGCTCAAGGTTCATTTGTCAATCGTTGGCATCCTTGAAAACATACCAGGTGTAACCCTTGGCCTTCACCTTGACCTTGACGGTAACTTCGTTGCGATCATTCAGGCTGTGCTGCTGCTTCTCAGCAGATTCTTGTTCCTGAATCATCGCCTCGCCTCGGATTCCTGTGTAATAAAGCGGAACCCGGATTTCCTGTTCCACATCGCGTTCCAGCGGATTATAAACCATCATCAAGCCCTTCTCTTCGAGCTTCGGGTTCACATGCAGGATGTAGTCCAGACTCCGTCCGTCGGGACGTTTCAGATGGAGAATATCAGAGGTGAGGATCGCACGGTGTCTTTTGAAAAACGCGACCATTTTTTTGAGCATCGCCAGCGTTTCAGGGGAATCATACAACTGGGGGCCCCGCATCATGCTGGTGACTCCGTAACCCAAGGTGCAAGCCAAGCGGTGTTCGTAGTCCGCAAGATTCTGTTTCAACGGTATCATGGCAGCCGCTTTTCCACCTCCCTTGTAATTGCTCAGCGGGACAAAGGTCCAACCCATGATATTATTGCGACTGTGCAAGGAGCTGTCATAGATCGTCCTCCGCGTCAGCAGGTGCTGCATTTCACGTGGTGCCGACCAGGAGGCTTCCCGGTAATTGTGCTGCACTTTGGACGCGCCATACATCACATACCAATCAGGAATTCTTAAGAAAATCCCCTGACCGTTCATCCAGCTGTAAAAATCCAGAATACGTTTGCGTTGCTGCCAGACGGAATCCTTGTAGCCTTTGTGGCCAGGGTGGTAATCAGCACCGCAGGGGTCGGTAGGGTAGGAACCATCATGAGTGAATAAGCCCATTCCGGTTTTCTGATAGAATGTCTTGATGTTCTTTAAATAATTCATCCCCCAGTTGCTCGCCAAACACGGGCAACGGCCGAAACGGCAATGTGGGCCACTGGTCTTGCCTGTCGCGGGGTCAATGCAGGAATCCTTCCCTGCTCCTCGGGAGGCCAGCAGGTTGTATCCGCCGATCGTGATACCTTTCTGCTTGGCATAAGCTTCCAAGCGCTTGTATTTGGCAATATTAGCCGGACTGACATCCTCGCAATTGAAACCACTTCCAAACGACATCAACATCAGCTCGTAGCCCACATCCGCACATTGATCGATGCCTTTCTTGACGTGTTCCTCCTTGGAGCTGGTGATATCGTATTCCAGCGGGCATTCCGTGGTCCAAGGGGCTAGATTCCGATACATCTGGGACTTTGCCAGTTGCTGGCGCTCCTGATCGTGGCTGTCAAAGGGAAGCTCCCAGATCCGGTGGGAAACAAAAACCTCGTCCGGGTCCAATGTTTCCTCCGGTCCTATGGGAGGTGAGCACTCCACCCTCACCAGCGCTTTGGAGGTAACCGCCGGCTGGCTTCGAAAGCTTGGGTCCCTCATCCAGTGCACCGCATAACTGCCCTCCGCCTGAGGGCCAGGAGACGCAGATTCTGCCGAGCCGTGGCGGAACAGGCCCGATTCGATGTAGAACCGCTTGGCGGGCTCCCAGCCCTGGCCTCCCGCTGTTGTGATGTTTTCGTTGTTGATCGCCAGCAACTCACTAACATAGCTGTTTAACACACAGGGTGTTTCACCGTGGTTTTGCACGCTGATCCATTTGCTCATTACGGGCAAGCCATCGTAGAGGTTATAGTGCACATTGATTTTCAGTTCCTTGAGATACCCCAATTGAGCCAAAGTTTCGTCGGTTTTTTTGCGTGCTCCGTATACCCGGAAGCTTTGAATTTTGCTGATCATTTTTTTGCCTGGCTTGTCCGCCTTGACCACACCTCCATGCATTCCGGTTTTGCCAACTCGAACCAAATCGGGAGCCCCGACAGGCAACTTGATTCGGGCTCCTACCTTTTTCCAATTTTTGTCATTCTGGCTGTAGAAACAAACAAGCTGCCCGCCATCAAGATAAGCGCGCAGAACAACAGGGGTGCTTGGATCAATGTCAGCGATCTTTTTGTATTTTCCTTTGCAGCCTGCATATAACACCCCTTTGGAAGGGTGACTGTAAATCTTTGCGGCCTCTTCTTTTTTGCCGGTTTTCTGCCAAATGAGAGCAATTCCGGGGCCTAGGCCATTCCCCGGGTTATGTCGGTTGACGGCCTTGCCGGATTGATCTGTGCCCGGGTCGATGCGGCATTCGACAAGCTTTACCCCTTCCGGCAAGGCGCGCTCGAGAAAGACTGACTCGTTCTCATATCCTGTGTACTCTCCGGCATAGCCTTCGTTGGTAAAGGTGCTATCCGAAAGTGAAGGGCTCATAACGGCTTTCCATCGAGTTTCCAGCACAGCACCGGTAAATTCACAAGCATCCAAAATCTCAGCGCCAATGGATAAATCCTGGCTGAATGTTAGAACCTCTTGTAGCACCTCGTCATCGATGTGGTATTGGAAGCGAATTTCACGTCCTTTTGGAGGCCAATCCTTATGCTCCGCCATCCATTGCGGATTAGCCTTCCAAGCAATGTGTGCCTGGATGGGGCCCTGATGAACGGACTCCAGTTTGCATGCCCCTTTGAGAGCTTTCATCTTCGGCAGGTCTTTTTCGAGAATGAAGCCTTTTTGACTGGCTGGCTCCAGGCCGCCGACGTTCATCGTCAGGCCGTTGATGGTGATGCGGGCCTCCGGTTCGGTGCTGCGGAGGAACTCCTCACCGCTCCAAAGGTTCTTAAAACTGATGCAGGCCGTATTGGGCTCAATCTGAAAACTCCGGCTGATCAGGCCATTGGAGAGAACCAGACCGCCACTCCGGGACTGGTATAAGCCAGCCTTGGCATGACGGTTATCAATCAACCAGTCAGATTTGAGTGCCACCTTCTGTTCATCGAATAAAGGCAATACCGTGGGGTCCACCGCCTTGTCCTCCGCCGCAAACATCAATTGCCCCGCCCCTAAAACCGCGTAGAGCAGTAAGGCTGTTTTGTTTATCGTTTTCATTACCATTTTGTTACACGCACATGAATTCGCATTAAACGAATAATGCGGTAACCATCATACGCGCTACCATACAAGTTTTAGCCTGGTGTTCATTATGAAAAAGCGACAGAGACTTGCGATTCTACGCACCTCTGGTCGCACAAAAAAATGAAGCCTTATGACATACCTCAACATGTCTCATCCCTGAAAATACCAAGACGCAACCCACCATACTCTCAAAACACAGCCCATTTGACTTGGCCATCAATCCACCTTATGGGTTCAGAATGAAAAAACTCCTCTTGGGCTGCACCATGCTGCTGGCAACGCTTTCGCCAAAGAGCAGTGCAGCAGAGCAAGTGCTCACACTTGGCGACTCACTCACCTTCGCCTATGAAGCCGAATTCGGTTTTCGTATCTCCGTTCCCTTTCTAGGAACCTACGGAGATAATTTCGACTCCAGCGTCCAAAACTGGGTGGAAATTCTCCACTCCCCCGACTACCGCAACGCCTACTTTGATCAAGGCGAGCGAGACGACATCACTCTCAACCTTCTGTTCAGTTCGACCAATCTGTTTTTTAGAAGGGAATACAACTGGGCGGTCCCCGGGATGAAAATCGACCAATTGCGGCGCTACCTCAACCAGGAAGTCAGCCTCCGCGATATCCTTGCCGAATCTCCGGAATTTGCCGACTTACTTACCGCTCTCGACTTATCCAACTACAAAGATGCGGATTTCGACGTCATCGATCTGGCCGAACAAGTGGAAAACTCGGCTGAGCGTCTGGTCCTCTTCATTGGTGGGAATGATATCAACCAAGTTTATGGAGACATCTACCTCAACAATGCTCCCGGTACCTTTGTCCAGGATTATATCGATGATGCAACCGCCATCATCGATTGGATCCAAACCATCAACCCGGACCTGCCGATCGTAGTCGTCAATGTCCCCCACGTCGGTATCACCCCCGATGTTCAGGCAAGCTATCCAAGCGATCCCATCAAAACCGAGCATGTCACCCAGGTTCTGATCAATCTGAACCAACAACTGGAACAACTCTGCCAACTCAAAGACATCGCTTATGCCGATATCTTCAGCATCACCCTGCCTCTCTTAACAAACGACAAGCTCTGCATTCACGGAATCACCTTCTCTAATTCGGGAAGCACCACCGGCGAACTTTCCCACGTCTGGCTCAACGGCCCGCTCAGTGCCAATTTTCACCCCAACACCAATGCCCACACCCTGATCGCCAATCAAATCATCCACGCATTCAACCGGCATTACCAATCCGGCATTCCCCCACTGACCGCGACCGAAATGCTCGTCGGGCTGCTCAACCATTCAGCAGCCGATATCGATATGCCTTTTGATGCCTGGATGAACGGTTTTGGCTTAAACGGGCACCCGGCCAGTGATGACTCCGATCACGACGGCCTCAATGCCGGCACCGAATTCGCCCTCGGCCTGAACCCAACCTTCAAAGACTCGGAATTTTATACTCAGTCGATAGCTGGATCTACCGAAACCCCAAGCTGGCAACTCGCCTACCCCGTACGCCTGCCCTCATCATCCCACTACACCTTGACACCGAAAACGTCATCCGACCTCATCCACTTCACTCCATTAAGCCCATCCACAGGAAGCGACGGGATCACCCGAGCCAGCCACCCGATCCTTACAGGCAAGGCATACCTCCGACTTGAAACCATCATCACCCCATAGCTGTCAGTAACGCTCCGGTATCCACTTCTTTCCGGCCAACGCAGCAACATCATCATAGGCATCCGACTCATCCCGCTCCGGTAAATCCACCTGGGGATCAGGCAATACCTCGTATGGAATGGTATCCAACAAGTGAGCCATACAATTCAGTCGGGCCCGCTTTTTATCATTCGAGTCCACAATGTGCCACGGCGCCCATTTGGTGTCCGTCACTTCTAACATCGCATCCCGGGCCCGGGAATAATCAAACCACTTGCTCCGAGCGGTCAGATCCATCGGACTGAGTTTCCACTGCCGCTTTTTATCCCTGATGCGTTGTTTAAAACGGGCCTCCTGGTTCTCATTACTCACCGTCAGCCAGTACTTCACCAAAATCGTGCCACCCTCAACCAGCCAACGCTCAAAGCCGGCACAGTTCTTCTTAAACTGTTCATATTCATCATCCGAACAAAACCCCATGACCTTCTCCACCCCCAGACGGTTATACCAACTCCGGTCAAACAAAACAATTTCTCCAGCCGTCGGCAACTTGCTGATATAACGCTGCAAGTACATCTCACCCTCCTCCCGGTCATTCGGAGCAGGTAAGGCCTCGACCCGAAACACGCGCGGACTGACGCGCTCCCGGATCCGCTTGATGATGCCTCCCTTTCCTGCGGCATCCCTCCCCTCAAACACGATGACCACCCGTAAGCCCTTGTGCTTCACCCAATCCTGCAAATGCACGAGCTCCGTCTGCAGACGCTCCAGCTCCGCCTCATAATACCGGTTCCTCAACTTTCCCTTTTTGTTAACCGGCCCTTTGTCCTTTTTCGTTTGCTTGCTCATCAGTTCATTCTCCAGATTCATTCTCAGATCATTCAAAATCCTATCGGCCAACCTAGCCCCCATCTCACGACCTTGCAAGAACTTCGTCAAATCGACCCCATACATGCTCAACACTTGCTTTCCACCACCATCCATGGTTCACTTATCCCGTGCTACAAATTGTCTTCAACGAAATCAGCGCCTCCGAGATCTCTCGGATGGACACGCTCGACCAACTCGAATTACTCGATGCCTTTAAAGTCACCGAGGCCGATTTAACCGACCTCGATGGAGACAGGTTTGGTAAAATCATGCGCGACGGAAAAACCCTCTACCGCTTCCGCACCGATGATTGCCGAATCTATTTTGAAGTCGCTGACAATTCCGTGGTCGTCCACCGGGTACTCCACAAAAATTCCTTTTCCGACTTCCTGTTCCGCTCGCAAATGCCACTCGCCGAAGACGAAGAACTCTCGAAATCGAAACATTTCTGGAACCTGATCGACGAAGGCCGCAAAGCCCGACGGATGTAAGCAGATCCGCGCATCACGGGCATGAAATCATGCTGCCCCGCTCACCACTTTCGTTCTTTTCATCATAAGGACAATGTGATAGATCTTCTATCGTCATGACCAAGAAGATTCTCCACGTTATCGTCTTTCTCGCTGTTGCCGCTATTGTCTCCTCAGCTTTTCTCGGTGAAGGGGATGATGACGTCAAAGCCATGGGCCAACTTCCCGCCTTGATGTTGGCCGCTGTCTATCTCGGCGTGATGTTTGTCACTTACATCCTGCCTGCCCTTACCGACCGTGCCACCACCGCAGTGCTCGACTCCGGTGAAATCGTCGAAAAAGACCCACTGCATGACGCTCGGGCCGCCTACGCTCGCGGCGACTACGAAGAAGCGATGGAAGTCTACCGCAGCGTCACCAGTGACGACCCCTATAATCGCTTACCATGGGTCGAAATCGCAAAGATCCAACATGACAACTTGGAAGACCCCGATGCATCCATCGAAACGCTTCGCGAAGCCCTCGAAAGCCACGAATGGCCAGTCAATGACGCCGCTTACTTCATGGGACGCCTCTCGGAAATCTATCTCGAGGACAAAAACGATCAGGAAGCCTGTATCACCATCCTCAATCAGATGATCGAGCTGTTCCCGGAAACCCGCCACTCAGCCAACGCCACGCATAAGCTCAACGAAATTATGCGCGCCAACGAGGCTCAGGCCTAACACGCCACCGCACAAGCATCAACCGGCAGCCCCCACCCCCACTGCTTGTGCCGTCTCCAAATTCTTCTCCCAAAAGAACTCCGGCTCAATTTCTAACAAAATTTCCGCTGTGGCCGCTCATCCTTGGCACCCTCCTTGGTGTTCTGATCGCCGACCACTGCGGGCTACACTTCGAATCAAGCTTCGGCCTAACCCCTCCGCTTCTTGACTCCTGGTTCTGGCTCATTGAAACCACGGCGCTTGCTGCGCTCGCCCTGATCGTCCGCAAGCCTGCCGTCACCCTGCTATCACTCGGTATCATTTTTGGCCACCTCAGCCACGGTTTAACCATCGAGCGACAACAGGAAGGACGACAATACGTAACAGCAACGCCCGATCGCAGCGTAACCATCCATGCCGTCATCCTCGATACCGGTCGATCCGAAAAAGGCCCCTACCTCGCCAAGGTCATCACCTCCGACCAATCAGGAGTTAAA
This sequence comes from Oceaniferula marina, assembly GCF_013391475.1. Taxonomy (NCBI): domain Bacteria; kingdom Pseudomonadati; phylum Verrucomicrobiota; class Verrucomicrobiia; order Verrucomicrobiales; family Verrucomicrobiaceae; genus Oceaniferula; species Oceaniferula marina. Next base: position 538,471 of record NZ_JACBAZ010000003.1, read on the forward strand.
ACATCGAGCGTATTACCGGCAGGGTTACGCATTGTCTTGATTACAAGCAAGGATCAGACATCACCACTCCAGATCGGCGACCTGGTCCACGTCCAAGGATCACTCAGCCCAATCCCTCCTCCACGCAATCCACACGGGTTCGATCTTGCGCGTTGGCGCCACCGTCAAGGAGCCAACCTTCAACTCGTCGCAGACCACCCTGTCCAGGCGGTCGGGATCAACACCCTGCGGATCCCCCTCAGAACCATGGCCAAATGGCGCAACACCCTGCGCAAAAATATGACCCGTGGCCTCGAACCTGAATCCGAAGACGCCCAACTCATCCGTGCCGTCGTGCTCGGAGAACGGCCACCCCAGCCTTCGACCATGATCGATGATTTTCGCAACAGCGGCACCCTGCATGTGTTTGCCGTCAGCGGCCTTCACGTCGGGATGGTGGGTCTGCTGATAGGTTTTGTCCTGTCACTGCTCCGTGCACCCCGCTGGATGATCATCACCCTCACTATCCTTGGCATGGCCCTCTATGCCGGTATCACCGGTGGCAGGCCTCCCGCTGTTCGAGCTGTGATCATGGCCAGCGTTTTTCTCTCAGGATTTTTGGTCAAACGCCACCCAGTGCTGATCAACAGCCTGGCTGCCAGCGCCGTGCTTGTCCTTCTGTGGGACGGCCACCAGCTTTTCACCCCCGGCTTTCAACTCTCCTACGGCGTGCTGCTCGCCATCGCCCTGTTCACCCGCTTTTGGACCCAACGCCTTCACCGCATCGGGCAGCTTGATCCCTTCATGCCCCGCCTGCTGCTGAGCCACTGGCAAGAACGCCGCCTCGTAATTCGTGAACACTTGCAAGGGTCTCTCTCGGTTTCCTGTGCTGCCTGGATGGGATCCAGCCCCCTGATCTGGATTCACTTCGGCATCATCACACCCATCTCCATCCTTGCCAGCATCCCCCTGATGCTTATGATTTTCGGCGTGCTCGCCCTGGCCATGGCATCGATCAGCCTCGGCTCCCTCTCTTCCAAAGGTGGAGAAAAAATCAACCAACTCAACGCCCTGCTTGCCCGGGTCACCCGAAACACCGCCGCAGGTTTTGCCACTGTCCCCGGAAGCCACTTCCACAAGACACGCAAAAGACCCGAACATGGACAGGTGATCATCTTCGACCTTCCCAAAGGAGGCGGGGCCCAGTTCCTCGACTTCGGTGGCGGCATCCTCTACGACAGCGGCAGCCCACGGAATTTCCGCTTCCACGTTCAACCTACCTTGACCCACCTTCGAGCCAGACCCGACTCCCTGATCATCAGTCATGCCGATTCCAGCCACTGCGGAGCCATGTACCAGTGCCTCTCGCTCTACCAACCCAAACAAGCCATCATTCCCCGCCCCGATCAACGAAGCCCGAGCTACCGCCAATTCATCCGCTCAGTCGACCAATACGGCTGCCGAACGATCACGCCCCAACCCGGACAATGCTTCCTTCTTTCATCCGAGCCATCCAAGCCACTGGGGACTTTCCTGGAAATCCTTCACGCACCCGCCAACCTCAAGGGACGTGGTCGAGCCGATGACACCGGACTCGTCACTCGTCTCCACTGGCGGGGGTGGACGATTCTTTTTACCTCCGACGCCGGATGGATCACAGAAAACCGACTACTCCAATCCGGGCTTAATCTGCAAGCCGACGTTCTCGTCATGGGCCGCAATGCCAACGATTACACCGGCCAGCTCCACTTCATTGATGCCGTCTCACCCCAAGCGATCATTTCCAGCCATGCACCCTTCCCAGAAGCCGAACGCATCCCCAACACATGGGCTGCCTCAATCCGCCAACGCGGGATCCACCTCATCGACCAACAACAATCAGGAGCCGTCACCCTGACCATGGAAAAGGATCAGCTAAAACTGAGCCCGACATTACCCGATCGTCCAACTCTCATACTCACGCGGTGAATTCATTGGACAAAACCACCGCCAGACCTCAATTTTCAGCGCGAAGAACAACCACCCTCACGCCATCGTCCGAAAAAATTTCAGCCTGCTACTCGCTCTGCGCTACCTCAACCCGCTGCGCACCCACGTTTCTGTCATCACCCTGATCTCGCTGGCAGGGGTGGCTACCGGCGTCATGGTTCTGATCGTCGTCCTCTCCGTCTTCGGTGGCTTTGAACAACTGGTCAAAGAACGGGTCCTCAGCTACACCCCGCACATCCTGCTGCAACGGATCGCCCCGTGGCCCGATCCCGAACAATTCCCCGAATACAACGCCGAAGAAGAATGGCGGGCCGTCGAACAGTCGATGACCCAACTCGACGGTGTGGAAAGCGCCTACGCCCTCATCAATGATCCGGTTCTGCTCGACCGCCACGGCGCCATCGCCCCAGCGAGCATGCAAGCCATCGACGCCGCCAACCTCTCTCAGGTCGCCGCTCTCGAGGAGCTGATCAAACCCGGCAACGGCAACGCCGACATGGGAATGGGCGAAACCGCCGTGGTCTCCTCCCTCACCGCGGAAAAATTTGGCATCTCCCTCGGTGATGTCATCCAGATCCACTCCAGCCGCAACCTTCAGGAAATCAAACCTGCCCTCGACCGGATCGGCACCGAGGCCTTCGCCACCACCCACGCCGAGGTCCTCAGCCAGATCAAGGCGGATATCACCCGCATCACATCCGTAAAAGATGATCAGGAGGCCGTCCCGATCGAGGAACTACAACACCTCTACTACAATCAAATCCAGCCACTGCTCGACTACAACATTCGCAATGCCGAAAAACAAATCCTCGATAACACCTTGAGGCATTTGGAAACATTCACCAGCCGCAGCACCCCGGACCCCGACACCAGCGGCGACTTCCTTTTTCCCAAAGGCCACATGGCCAAAGCCATTGCACTGCTCGATCAACTCAAGGATGTGGACCTCGATCAGGAAGACATCACCAACGTCAAGCAGATGAAAACCATCATCCTGCCCAAAGACCTCGAAGTCATCGGTATCTATCAGGCAACCCGCCATGCCTACAGCCCCGATGTCTTTGTTCCGCTTCCGATCGGCCAGGACCTTCTCGGCATCGGTGATGGTGTCCGCGGAATCGCCCTGCGACTAGACGAACCCTACGACGCCCAAAAGGTTCTAGATGAAAGCATCCTACCCAACATGCCAAAGAACGGCCTCTGGTCGGCCCGCACCTGGATGGAAGACCACCAGCAACAACTCGGTTTGATCAAAACCCAGCGCCAGTTACTCACCGTCTCACTATCCTTTATCATGCTGGTTTCCGCCTTCTCCATCATGGCCGTGATGTTCACCGTCACCATCCAGAAAAAACGGGAAATCGGCGTCATGAAAGCCCTCGGAGCCACCCCGGCCCAACTCGTTCGCGTCTTCCTTTACCAGGGGATCCTGATCGGCCTGTTCGGAGGCATCATCGGCCTGACACTCGGCAATCTCGTGCTCGACAACCTACAATCCATCCTCGACCTCTTTGCCTCCTGGGGATTCGACCCCTTCCCCTCCGATTTCAACGGCTTTGACGGCCTACCCGTGATCAAACAACGACACGAATTCATCGCCGTCTTCCTCTTCGCCTTCATCCTCTGCACTCTGGCCACCCTCGTCCCCGCTATGGTCGCCTCCAAAAGCGATGCCGCCAAATCCTTGCGAAATATGTAAGACTCCCAGTCCGTAACTCTTCCATCCTTATTCTTTTCACCCACTATCCGGAACTTTCACCATGCGATCCATCATCATTCTCCTCGCCGCCACCGCCACCCTGGTCCAGGCAAAAATCACCCGCACCCCCTACCTCCAACTCGCCAACGACAGCTCAATCCATATCGTTTGGCGCACCGATAACGCAATCCAGCCAAGCATCCGCTACGGCCTGAGCGCGGAGCAGTTAGGGGAAAGCTCGGATACCGTCCTGACGCGGCAAACCAAAAAAGACAACAAGGACGCAAGCACGCCCCCCCTATTCGACGCCCCCAAAGGGACCTTCCAGTATGAAGCCAAGGTCTCCGGACTCAAAGCGGATACCCTCTACCACTACGCCGTTTTTGACGGCCAAAAGCGCCTCACCCCCAACGACGGCACTTACACCTTCCGCACCCACCCAAAACCAGGCAGCCCGCGCGACCTCTACTTTTGGGCTGTCGGCGATTCCGGCACCGGCAGCATCTATCAGAAAAAAGTGTTCCAGGCGATGCTCGACTACAACGCCAAACACAAACTCACACTGGATATGTATCTGCACGTCGGAGACATGGCATACGGGTCCGGCAAAGACCCCGAATTCCAATCGAAATTCTTCCAAATTTACCAACCAACGCTGCGCAACACCGTCTGCTGGCCCGCCATGGGTAACCACGAAGGTTACACCTCCAACGGCAAAACCGGAGTCGGCCCGTATTACGACGCCTATGTCTCACCAACCAAGGGAGAAGCCGGCGGCGTCCCCTCCGGCACCGAAGCCTACTACTCCTACGACTACGGACGCGTCCATTTCATCGTTTTGAACTCCCACGACCTCGACCGCAAACCCACCGCCACCATGGCGCAGTGGCTCAAGGAAGACCTCGCCAAAACCTCCTCGAAGAAGTCCGACTGGATCGTCGCCTTCTGGCACCACCCACCCTACACCAAGGGAAGTCACGACTCCGATAAAGAAAAGCAACTCATCGAAATGCGTGAATACATCATGCCGATTCTCGAGTCCTCCGGAGTCGATCTCGTCCTCACCGGTCACTCCCATATTTACGAACGTTCCATGCTCATCGACGGTGCCTACGACACCCCGACCACCGCGGAAAATCATGTCCTCGATGACGGTGACGGCCACCATCAGGGTGACGGGTCCTACCAAAAAAGCCCGGGCTTGAAACCCAACGAAGGAACAATCCAGATTGTCACCGGCCACGGTGGCCAGGGGCTCCGCCGCAAAGGATATTCTCCCATCATGAAGCGTAGTATCCTCGAACATGGCTCCACACTGGTCTGGGTCAAAGGTGATACCCTGAGTGCCATCATGCTCGATAAAACAGGCAAGGTTGCCGATGAATTCCAAATCGAGAAAAAACAAGCCGTCACCCCAACCCGGATCGCCAAACCCTGGAGCCCCACCGATTTGACCGCCGGCACCTATCTAATCCCGAAAAATGCCAGCTGGTCATACCTCTCCGAAGGTCACCCCGCTGCCGAATGGGCCAAGCCGGGGTTCAATACCTCAACCTGGAAAACCGGGCGCGCCGGATTCGGCTACGGTGACAACGATGACACCACCATCACCAACATCCAAGGAAAGCAAAACTGCATCTACATCCGCAAAAACTTCACCTTAAAAAAGGCCGCAGATGCCAAAAAACTCTGGTTGTCCATCAACTACGACGACGGCTTCATCCTCTACCTCAATGGCAAGGAAGCCTTCCGCCAGAATGTCAAAAAAGGTCGCGGGAAAGAGGCCAAGGGTGTGGCCCACCACGATGCCGTCAAGTTCGATCAGTTCGATCTCTCCCCCTTCGCCTCACTGCTGAAGGAAGGCAATAACACCATCGCCATCGAAGGACACAACCGTAACCTGAATAGCTCCGACCTCAGCCTTCACCCGACGCTGATCCTAAAGACTAAATAGTCTCCAGCAAGATGTCCCATGGGACCGATCAAACCAACTTCCGTCTTTCTCGTTCTGGCGCTCTGCGCGTCCTTAGTTCACGCTCATGAGAGCCCGGAACACACGATTGAAGCGATCAATCAACACGCCCAACTCACGCCGGCCCAACTCCACCAGCGCGCAATCGCCAAACGGGCACTGAACCAACACTCATCGGCAATCACCGACCTCACAACCGCCATTCAAGCCGCTCCCGATCAACTCGGGTTCCGACTGGAGCTCGCCCGAACCCAACTCGAAGCTGGCCACAACCGCAACACCCTGCACACGCTGGCTCAGGCCCTGCCTCTGGCCACCACCCCGGAACAACAGGCGGAAATCCACCAGCTACGCGCCGAGGCCTATCAGGCGCTCAACCAGCACCAACAAGCACTCAAATCGATCCAGCAAGCATTCCAACTCATCCCCTCGGGAGAAATCGACTGGTATCTGCTCCGTGCCCATAGCCAGGGCCACCTCGGCCAACACCAACAACGGATCGATGACCTCGCCTCCGGCTTGAAACATCACCCGAGCGCTGTCGTTAAAAATCATTGGATCGATGCCCTCATCGACGCCGGATCATTCCATTCCGCCCTTGTTGAAATCAACCGCGAGCTCGAAGACCGCCGCTGGACGTCCTCCTATCTCATTAAACGTGCCCGCAGCCTGCAAGGGCTCAACCGAACGCAGGAAGCTACCGCCGACCTCAAAACGGCCCTCGCCGAAATCACAGCCCGGCTCAATCCCCAACGCCCCGACCTGCTGTTACTCGCCGACCAAGCGGTCGCCTATTCTCTCCTCGGTGAGCAAGACCAGTCAGCCCGATCCATTCAACAACTCCATGCCCACCACGCTCCTCGATGGATCATCAGCCGGGCCAGCAGACACATCCCCAACAAGTAGGGCGGATCGTTCATCTACCGTCCGCTTTGTGCAGAATATACATTCGCTCGCCCTCCCTTGCTCCCTTTCCCTGGATTGCCGACAGATTGGAAATCTGCCTCCCCTCCACACCGCATCACCACAGCCCACCATGATCGCCAAACCCTCCAAATGGACCCTGCCCATCACAATCCTGCTCATTTTTATCGTCATCATTCTCGGCTGGCTCTTCGGAAACTAATACCAAGTAGTAAAACAGACGGGACGATAGCCGAGATGAATGAGTTCTTTGGTAAGGCGCGACGAAGGAATGGTGCGGGCACCATGACTAAGGAGAAACAAAGCCAAAGGAGTCATTCATCCGGAACTCTCATGCATCACGCAGTGCTTTTCCAAATACCTCAACAACGATCAATCGTCTCGTCTGTTTTGCGGAGTGGTATTAGCCGCCAACCAAACGTCCTCGCATAGAACCTTGATCCACCCCATCTTCCTCCTTGCCCATTCTTCACCCCTCACCTAAAACTTTCCTCATGCGCGACATCGTTTATTTCGACCTCGAAACCCAACGCAGCTTCGGCGACGTCGGCGGAGCTGCCAATAAAGACAAAATGGGGATTTCGGTCGGTGTCGCCTACTCTACCCGCACCGGCGAATACCACATCTTCGGCGAAGACCAAACCGACGAGCTCGTCAACATGCTCACCCGGGCAGACCTCGTCGTCGGCTACAACCACATGTATTTCGATTACCCCGTGCTGCAAGGGTACACCATCCTCGATCTCGCCAGCACCACCGTGAACCTCGATATGCTCATCGAAGTCGAACAATTGCTCGGCCACCGATTAAAACTCGATGCGATTGCCTCCGCCTCACTCGGCATGGGCAAAACCGCCGACGGACTGGACGCCCTGCGCTGGTGGCAGGAATACAAAAAAACCGGCAACCCGGAGCCCATGATGAAAATCGCCGAATACTGCTGCTACGACGTCAAATGCACCAAAGAGGTCCACGAATACGGTGTCAACAATGGCCTGCTCAAGTACTCCGACCGATCCGGCAATATTGCCGAGGTCAAAGTCGACTGGTCCTAACCACCAGTGCACAAAGAAGTGGCCCCACCGCAGGGCTCCTGCATTAGGGAGATTATCTCGGTGATACCTGCAGCGCTAACAGGATAGTCAGGATTTGTAATTTTCAAAGATCAAGGTTTGCCCAAAACTTATCGCTCACTTCAAAAAATCCTGTAAATCCTCTTCGATCATGTGAATCCTGTCAGCGCCGAAGGCTGTTAGCCCCGAGTATATTCGCCCTGGGGTTCACCGAACGATTCGACCTTGACCTGTCACATAGCTTACGTTAGAGATTCAAGCCATCGATATGGCTTCTTTCACATTGTCACGCCTTTTTCCTATCTGGGGACTCAGTCTCTTACTCACATCACTCAGCAACGGCCAAACTGATCCGGCTCCAAGCACGGAAACCAACCATAGCCACACCGGACTCCAACAAACCGAGATCAAAGGGCTCTTGGTCATGAAAATGAGTAACGGCAAATATGCTGGTGCGGCGGCTCAAATGAACGCCACCGTGATTGAAAAAAAAGCCGACTTCGAAATCGGCTTTAACCAATCCGTTGGCAGCATGATGGACTCGGCCACCAAAGAGGTCGAAAAATTCATCCGGGTTCGATACGCCAAACGTCTCCCTACAGGCATGCGGATTGAATTTGCATTTTCAAACAAGTATTCCCCCAAAGACGGCCCATCCGCAGCCGTTGCCTGCGCACTAATGGCCGACTCCATTCTATCCGGAAACGAGCTCGATCAGGGCTTTGCCGCCACCGGCGACATGACTGCCACCGGAGATGTCCGCGCTGTGGGAGGTGTTCAATCAAAGATCAAAGGGGCCATAAAAAAACAATGCACCATCGTCACCATCCCAAAAGGAAATCAGGCAGCGGTTGCCGACTCCTACATCATCAAAGGACTCAAACCTCTGTATGCTATACAAATCTTCTCCGTTGAAACCTTCGATGAAGCTCTCGAACTCGCCAAATCGAAAAGAAAGGAAAACATACAAAAAGCCATCGATGAGTTTGCCCTGGTGCAAAAGGCACTCAATAAAAATGAGAAATACATCTATAACAGTAAAGTACAGGCAAAATTGCGGCAGGTCATCACACTTGCACCCCACCACCTGTCTGCAAAAAATCTCCTGCTTCATGGTCTGAAAAAAGGACCTCAACGGCTCTCACTCGTCGGATCCATCAATTGCATCAATGCCGCTCACGAAAACTTCGGATCCATTCTCGAGGACAATAGCTTCTCAACCAGCCGCATCGATCAAGACGTCCTCACCGAACTAATCTACGAATTCAGACGACTGCGAACCAAACTCGACAAGCGAACGATCCCCTGCACCGACGCCTACGTCGATCTCGCTGAATTTATCAAAGACGTACGCAACCGGAAAATCTTCAACCAACAACTTCAGGAAAAGCTAACCTCCATGATCGAAACCGTGGTATCCGAACGCAAAAAACTCTTCAACAATCCGCAAGTTCGCGAAGAAATCATGGAAGACTACCAATAGCCGCCCCCTCAAGCGTTTCAAAGCGCTCCCCCGATTTCAGCTGAAACAACTGACGAAAACGAACACCGGTACACAGGAGGTCACGAGAAGAGACCACGTCCACCCGTAGACAAGCGGCATCCCTGCAGAGAATATACAAGTTCGGATCGCCCTGAGCCTCAACAACCGTTCCTGCAGGCTCATCAGGTGGATCCGATAAAGAGATCACAGTTACCTCATGCAAGCATAACGGAACCATACGTATGCCTGTTTCTGCTCCCGGATAGGAAGGGTTGCAGGCTCGGACCAGACGATCTATTTCATCCGCATCCATCTGCTCCCAGTCAATCTGCAAATCCGTACCGGCCGGGCGGGTCTGGTAATTTGCAACTGCTTCATCCTGCTCACATAAGGTTCCCTCGCCTCGCTCCAAATACTCACACAACGCATCCATTGCCGCCGGACCTCCATGTGCCAACTTGGCCAGATGCGTTCCCAACACGTCATGCTCCGTGAAATCCAAGGAATGCGACCATAACACCTCTCCGGAATCGAACATCCTCTCCATCTTGTGCAGAGTTAAGCCCCCACCCTTCTCTCCATTCCTCATCTGCCAAAACACCGGGTCTGGTCCCCGATAGAATGGCAATTGGCCGAGGTGAACATTCCAGCACCCTTGCGCTGGAAAAGCTAACACGCAGTCAGGAAACCGGTAAGGAAAGGTCATAACAACGATGGCCTCAGGATTTACATCCTTCAGCCACGCCATCAAATTGCATTCCAACTTATTTTTCTGACAGACAAAAAAGGGAATCCTTGCCGATTCGGCCACCCCCCGCACTTCCAGCGCATACGCATGTCCGTAATCAGAAACCACCACACCAGCCAACACCTTCCGCTGTAGCAATCTCACGAGAGCCAGCTGACTCACGCCATGATTACAGAATAATACTATTTTCATGATCCGTTTTTTTGATTACCCGACAATCGCAACATACTGACACTTCGCTTCACCCCCATCCTCCAACATCTTCTCAGCTTGTAGATTGAACACCCCACATTCTTCGCTTTCCACGCATCTCCACGCAACAACACCCCCGTCCACCTCAGGGCGAAAATCACCATGAAACACAAACACATACGGCTGACTCGAAACACCCTCAGGCAAATCTCCAACACGCTCAGGCAAAACCACCACCTCTTTCAGCACCAACAATAAATTTTTTTTGCAAGCTATCTGATAGGTTCGACCGACTCGATTTTTGTGGTGTTCCATATGCATTCCCGATCTATCCACCACTCCGACAAGCTTGTCAATAAGTCAATCGATCACAAATCGTCACACAAGCGAACATCTTTTTTCTAGACACTCACCTTCATTACATTAAGTTCGGCGAGTCCTCACCAAACAAACTAACATTTTCTATCATGTTCTATGTGAACCCTGTATTACAGGACCAAGGACAACCTAACTAAAACCACCAACCAAACCCCACTCGCAAACAAAACATCGAACTGCTTATTTTTTCAAACCCCACACCGCCTGGCATAGGCACTGTGCGCTAGTGTACTGAACCCCCGGTCATACTAAACCAACACCAATCGCATCCCATCGCCGCAAATCGCAGCCAATCGCTTTCGATAAACTAGCGATAAACCAACGATAGGCGCATGGTCGATTGTTGACGCTCAGACTACTGAACTGGCGCAAACTCAACAGGAACATTCCCTGCATGGCACCACTGTGCCCGGTGAAAGAGGAACAATTGACCTCCTCTCAAAGCAAATCCAAACCCATCAACCAACTAAACCATTAATTCAAGAATCCATGTCTGAACCCCTCATTGCTGAAATTAAAATGTTTGGAGGCAACTTCGCCCCGCGCGGCTGGGCTTTCTGCAACGGTCAAACCCTTGCCATTTCATCCAACTCCGCTTTATTCTCCATCCTCGGCACCATCTACGGAGGTGACGGCCGCACCACCTTCGCCCTACCCGACCTTCGCGGCCGCACCCCCATCTCATCGGGTCGTGGCCCGGGGCTAGCCAACTACAACCTTGGCCAACGAGGGGGCAGCGAACAGGTTGTTTTAAACAGCACTCAAATCCCCTCACATCACCATACAGTCAACAACCTGAAGGTAGGTGTCAGCACCCAGGCAGCAGATACCGACGACCCCTCAGGAGCCGTCTTCGGAGTCGGCAATGAAGATGCCTTTTTTGAAGGAGCCGCCAACGCCACAATGGATGACACCTCCCTTACCGGCAACACGGACTTTACAGGTGGAAACCAATCCCACACCAACATGCAACCTTACCTCGCCACCAACTACATCATCGCCTTGCTAGGAATCTACCCATCAAGAAGTTAGATCAAACCAAAACAAACTAACGACTTTTTTTACTTCTTTAATAAAACCCAATCCAAACGAATGAACGCATTAACAAATCACAAAAACATTCTCAGTATCGCTATGACCACCGCCCTCGGCGTTGGCTTATCCCATGCCGCCCTCATTTCCAGCAGCATACCGACCGTTGGCGAAACCGGCGGCTTCAGTGACGGAGTTGGCGACTACTTCGGCATTGTTACTGGCGGTCTGATTGCCGGCAACACCTTCTCACCCAACACTACAACACCTCCCGAAGGGGCACTCGCAGGGCGCGACCTCGACGACGGAGGCGCCTTGCCCGCCGACCGGACCGCTGAGTGGTCACTCCCCCTTCCCGGAGGAGCCACTCCCCCCATGAGCAGCATCATTTTCAATGGCTCCATTGCCGCGCGTGACAGCACCTCATGGGATGCCTCGGACTCCATCAAACTCGAACTCTTCATCGACGGACTCATCGCAGATAGCATCGAGTTTCGACCCAATAATCCTACCAGCACTACATCGCTGGCCGAGGACACCAATGCAGACAACATCGGTGACGGCCCAGCCATCAATCCGCTTGCACCTTACGCGTTCCAGCTTTCCTCTCCCACCACCGCCAATACCGGCGTCACTGTAAAAATCACCGCCCATTCCGACTCAGCGAATGAAGAGTTCTGGGTCAGCGGCACCCTCTCTGCGGAGGTTGATACCTCAGGAACCGTCCCTGAACCCTCCTCCACCATGCTGCTCGGACTGGCAGGATCCATCTTGATCTTCCGTCGCAAAAAATAAGACCCATCGATTCGATTAACATCCAGAATAACCCACTAATCCCACACAACCATGGCTGATCCTTTTCTCGCAGAAATTAAAATGTTCGGGGGCAATTTTGCACCTCGCGGCTGGGCCTTTTGCAATGGCCAATTGCTCGCCATCAACAACTACCAAGCGCTCTTCTCCCTGCTGGGCACCACCTACGGGGGCGACGGACGCACTTCGTTTGGTCTGCCCGACCTCCGTGGACGAGCCGCTATTCACTCTGGAAACGCCAGCGCGGGCCCGGGACTGACCCCTCGCCCATTGGGACAAAAATCCGGGGTTGAACAGGTCACCCTGACCGCCAACCAAATTCCATCACACCATCACACTGCCTCGAATCTGAAGGTAGGAGTCAGCACTCAGGCTGCTGACACCGATGATCCGTCCGGCACTGTCTTCGGCGTGGGTAACGAAGATGCTTTTTTCGAAGGAGCAGCCAACGCCAACATGGGCGACAGCTCAATCACCGGCACCACGGACAACACCGGCGGCTCCCAGCCACACACCAATATGCAACCCTACCTTGCGGTCAATTACATCATCGCCCTTCAAGGCACATTCCCATCACGTAGTTAATCCCAAGCCCCCATCACCATGCGCACATCACAAACCCGAAGACATTTTCTTCACAGACTTGGCTGGGTCTCCGGTGCAGGCCTGGCCTCGCCACAGTTATTACTCGCCGATACCAGCTCACACCGCCGCAGCGGCCAAGCCCGTCGTAGCCTGCAAAAAGTCCTGTCATTCGTGGACCGCTATGCCAGCCAATCCTGCCTTTGTGGTATCAGTGCCGCGGTAGAAGCCACCGGAGGCCAACAAAACACCCCGGTTCAGATCCTTGCCTGCATTGCATCCACCGAAAGCCTGACCCGAGCCCTCACCCATACGGCAGGGTTACCATTCAATCAGGTTTACGCCGATGGCAACCAACTCGCATTCCACTACTCAGGACGCGAATACACCATCTTCAACCAGCATGCTGAAGAATTCTCACAGCAAAAAGAAACCATTCACCGCTATGGAGTAGGACCGGAAAGCAGCACCGCAGCCTATGCCCACGACTACCTTACTTGGGACAACCAATCCCGAAAACTCAGCGACCTCAAACGCACGGTTGTCGGCAACAAGATCATACTCAAAAAGGTCCTGCCAGCCGGAGTTTCCTACCAATTCCAGGATATTCTCAAAGGTATGCTCGACGCCTCCATCCTGGAGCTTGAGACGCCGGAAGCCATCCTTAACGAATGGCGGCACACCCTGAAGAATACCCAACCTGAGGACCCGGATACCATCACCGCCTGCTTACTGAGCCACCTGACCGACCTTAGCTTCTACCTGGAGGAGCCCGCCATCATCTCGCTGCTGCAAAGCCCACTACTTGCTGAGTCACTTCGTCAGGTGTTGTCGATTCGCACTCAGGATCTCATTACCTGCTTCAAACAACTCAAACCAAAGGCTCTGCGAAGAAAGGATCAGGAAAGCCTCTGGCACGCAGCCCTCATCGCCGTTTGCCCGGATGGAGCGAATAACCAGACACTCCAAGCCCACTTCTTAAACCCCGGTTCGCATTCCAAGCGAATCTCTCCCCACGCGACCTGGCGTCGCGCCTGCCAACTGAGTGCTTGATGCTCCTAAGTACCACGTGGCACTCCCCCTCTGCGCCTTTGGCGCAAAACCAAAACCCCCTTCCCCCAGCCTGTGCCCACCCCGGGGCACAGGCATTTTTTGGCCTCTTGCCCGGAAACCAAAGCCCCATGTGCTCGCTCATTGCTCTCATCCCTCAGGACACGGCCGGCTCTGTAAAATTCCCCAACATTTATAATCGCCTCAAACCTGGTTTTCGTCTTTGATGCACGCACTGTGAAGGAAATCTGGGAACAAGCGATACTCTCCTACAACCTGCCACTCACCGTTGCGCTGGGTCTGGTCATCGTTTTCTGGATTCTGGCCGTCATCGGAACCATCGATTTCGAGTCACTCGACTTCGATTTTGATTTCGACGCCGATGTGGATGCAGACCTCGATGCCGATCTGGATACGGATGTCACCCCCGGTTCTGGAGGTTTCATGATGACCATCCTCAAATTTGTCAATGCCACCGATGTGCCGGTCATGATGGTGCTGAGTTTTCTCACCTTGTTCATGTGGACTTTCGCCATCATCTCCAATGCCGCCTTCAACCCGAATCACTCCTGGCTGATTGCCTCTGGACTGATCGTCGGCAATTTCTTCCTCAGCTGCCTGATGGTCAAAATCACCACCCAGCCTTTCCGTCCGTTTTTTAATGCGTTCAAAAAAGGGGAAAACGATGACGAACCGGTGATTGGCCGGGTCGGCACCGTCAAATCCCGGGTCATCGACACCAAATACGGTCAGGTCGAAATCCCACGGGATAACGGAGCCCCCGCCATCGTCAACTGCCGCATGGCTGACGATCACGAGTCCATGGTTCGGGGCGACCAGGTTCTGGTCTTCAGTAAGGATAAGGAGAAAAACTTATTCCTCGTCCGCAGCGCCACCCCCTCTCAGGAAAAACAAGAATCAACAGAAAAACAAACAACCCAGCATCAAACAACTACATCACAACCATCCCAACTAGAAAACCATGAATAATATAACACTAATCGCAGGACTCTGGGACATCATCAAAGGTCTCGGTGTTGGAGTGCCCATCGTCTTCGGCGTTATTGCCATCGCCGTCATTTTCGCTTTCGTCAATTGTTTCCGTAAAGTGGAAAAGGGAACCGCCTTGATCCGCACCGGACTAGGTGAAACCAAGGTTACCTTCACCGGCATGATGGTCTACCCCGTCGTCCACCGCGCCGAACTCATGGACATCTCACTGAAACGCATCGAAATCGACCGGACCGGTAAAAACGGACTGATCTGTAAGGATAACATGCGGGCCGATATCAAGGTTGCCTTCTTTGTCCGGGTCAACAACGTGCGCGAAGAAGTCGTCCGCGTCGCCGAATCGATTGGCTGCGACCGTGCATCGTCCGAACAGGAAATCCGCGTCCTCTTCGATGCCAAGTTCTCTGAGGCCCTGAAAACTGTCGGTAAGAAATTCGATTTCATCCAGCTCTACGAAGAGCGGGACACCTTCCGTGATGAAATCCTGAAATGTATTGGCACCGACCTCAACGGCTTCGTGCTCGATGACGCCGCCATTGACTACCTTGAACAAACACCCATCGAGGCCCTCGACCCCGATAACATCCTCGATGCCGAAGGTATCAAAAAGATTCACGACCTCACCGCCGCCCAGGCGAAACTCTCCAACAACATTCAACGAGACAAGGAGAAGGTGATCAAACAACAAGACGTCGAGGCACGCGAGGCAATCCTCGAACTCGAACGCCAACTCGCTGAAACCGAAGCCAAACAACAGCGGGAAGTCGATACCGTCCAGGCACGCGAACAGGCCGAAGCCCTGAAAGTCCAGGAAGAAGAACGCCAAAAGGCCGAGCAGGCACGCATCGCCGCCGAAGAGGAAATCCAAATTTCCGAGGAAAACAAACAACGCCAGGTGCTGGTTGCCCTTCGGAACAAGGAGCGAACCGACGCCGTCGAACTCGAACGCGTCAAACGCGATCAGGAACTTGAAGCGATCGAACGCGCCCGCGTCACCGAACTCAAGGACATCGAGAAAGATAAAGCCGTCGAGGTGCAGAGGAAGGAAATCCAGGATGTCATCAAAGAGCGTGTCGCCGTGGAAAAAACCGTGGTGATCGAACAAGAGAAAATCAAAGACACCGAAGCCTTTGCCGGTGCCGACCGGACCAAGCAGGTGAAAGTCACCCTCGCCGAAGCCGAAGCCCAGGAAGTTTTGATCGAGCAGATCAAAAAAGCCGAAGCCCAGAAAGAGGCTGCCCAGCTGCGCGCCGATCAGGAGCTCTACGAGCGGGTCAAAGCCGCCGAAGCCGCCAAACAAGCCGCCGAACTCCACGCCGAGGAGGTCGTGGTTGCCGCCGAAGCCGAACAAACCGCCGCCGAGAAACAAGCACTCGCCAAGAAGATGCTCGCCGAAGCCACCGCCAAGGAGGCCGCCGCCGTCGGATTGGGTGAAGCCGAGGTCATGCTCGCCGTGGCCGATGCCACCGAGAAACAAGGAACCGCCGAAGCCACCGTCGACCGCCTCAAGTTCGAGGCCGAGGCCGATGGTATCCACAAGAAGGCCGATGCCATGAAACTCTTCGAAGAAGCCGGTCAGGAACACGAAGAATTCAAACTGGAACTCGAGAAGGAAAAAGCTGTGGAGCTCGCCGCGATCGACGTCCAACGCCAGATTGCCGAACAGCAGGCAGTCGTGGTGGGAGAAGCCCTCAAGTCCGCCAACATCGACATCGTCGGTGGCGAGACTCAGTTCTTCGACCGCATCACCAATGCCATCACCACCGGTAAGGCCGTCGACCGCACCGTCGACAACTCCCGGGTGCTGGGCGATGTCAAGGAGACCTTCTTCAACGGCGACCCGGAGTATTACAAGTCCCAGATCCAGTCGTGGCTCGACCAGTTTGGTGTCGAAACCGAGGACATTAAAAACCTCTCTGTCGGCGCTCTGCTCGGCAGCTTGGTCCCAATGGCCGAAGGTGAAAAGCGCACCCAGCTGCTCTCATTCCTCAACGCCGCCGAACGTTTCAACATCAAAGACCAACCCGCCAAAAACTTCCTCTAACCTGGATAGGATTCGACCACGGAACACACCGAATACACGGAAATTATTGCCATGAGCTTGCTGTTTGAAAAGGAAAGCTATGCAATCCGTGGGGCGTGTTTCGAGGTCTACCGGGACAAAGGATGTGGATTCCTAGAGGATGTCTACCAAGAGTGCTTGGAAATTGAATTTGAGCATCAAAACATTCCCTATGTAGCCCAACCAACTCTTGAGCTGGGCTACAGGGGAAAAACTCTCAGACAAACTTACAAGCCCGATTTCATCTGCTACGGAGAAATCATCCTAGAAATCAAAGCTGCAAAAAACATTGGCGACTCACACCGAGCCCAACTCCACAACTACCTCAAAGCCACCCGGAAACGTCTCGGTTTCCTAGTCAACTTTAGCCATCACCCCAAAATAGAAATCGAACGCATCATTCTGTAAAACTTCCGTATATTCTGAGCATCCCATCATTCTCAATGACCCACGCAACCATAGCACTTTCCGTGTATTCAGTGTGTTCCGTGGTTAACATTGAACACTCACTCTCAACACCCGCGATTCGAAACATCCGTCCGATTCAAGGTTTCAAATAATCATCCCAAGCCATCATCCCAAGCCATCAACCCCTGCACTTTCCGTGTATTCAGTGTGTTCCGTGGTTAACATTGAACACTCACTCTCAACAACCACGATTCGAAACATCCACCCGATTCAAGGTTTCAAATAATCATCCCAAGCCATCAACCCCTGCACTTTCCGTGTATTCAGTGTGTTCCGTGGTTAACTAAAAATGTCAGATCAACAGCAACAGCTAGAAAGTGGTGCCTACGAGGTCATCCGTGGGCGCATGGAAAAACATGGCCTGGACCTGCGTGAACGGATCGAAAAACTCAACACCGACCGGAAGCAGATCTTTGGTGCAATCGACCCCGCCCTCATCGCCACCGAGCGCATCAGCACCGAGCACAACTGCGTGCCGCGCGATATGGTATCGATCGGGGCCAATCGATTCCTGTTCGGCTACAACATCCAGTTCGGGCTGAAAAAAACCACCCACCCGTCCGACGTTTTCGACATCTACGAATACGACCCGGAATCCCATGCTTTCTCCAAGCTCGATGAAGTCGCCATCTTTGGTTCCGAGTTCGCCGAAGACTTCCAGTACCTCTACAAGTACTACAAACAAACGACCTTTGTAAAATTCATGCTCATCGGCCCGCACCTCTACATGGGCATGCGGATCGGCAAAGCGATCGACGACATCAAAACCTTCAAGTGGCTCATCAATGGTGATGGCTCACTCGAATACCTCGGCAACCGCTTCGACCACGAGTATCTTTTCCCACCCCAGCAGGAATTCGAATGGATCCGCGCCCACCGCGATATGCAACGCGGCGGCGAACACCCACACATTTCGATCGACGACCGGATCTTTGTCGAAACCGTCGGTGGCGACCTCACCATCAAGGTCGAGGATAATACCTCAGACGGCAAAGGCATCTACGAAGAAGAAGTCTCCGACCTCGACCAAACACTCGACGATGCCGAGATCTTCTACGCCAGCGTCGGTCCCCTGATCCTACTTAAAATCCTCCCCTACCGCGAGGAAGACTACCGCTACCTCGTCTATAACGAAAAAACCCAGGATGTCCACCGACTCGATGCCATTGGCCACTCCTGCGTCCTGCTCCCCGACGAGCACGGACTGATCTTTGCCAACGGCTACCTTCAACTCAGCGGCGAAATCAAAACCTTCGACCACGGTATCCTCGACATGCGTTTTGAAAAACGCATTGTCAGCGCCAACGGCGAAGACACCCTCTTTGTGTTCTACAACCGAGCCAGCGGAGATTACGTTCTACTCTCCTACAACTTGATCGAGCGCTCGGTGGAAAACCCGATCATCTGCAGCGGTTACTCACTCTTCCCCGACGGCAAACTACTCTACTTCCGCTCCGAGGGACAGCGCTCCGGCAATGGCGAGGCCAAGCCCCCCGAACCTCAAAAACATCATGTCATCCAGGCATGGCAAACCCCCTACCTCAACGACGAGTTCTCGGCCCGAATCACCGCCGAAAACGATTCCTTTCTCTTCAAAATTGGCAACCCGGACATCGTCCGCTGTATGGCCGAGTGCCGCGAGGTTCTCAATTTGTTAGGAAAAGAGGATTCCTATGCCGGACTCTACCTCGATCTGGTCAAAAAGACCGGCGACATCAACGACGCCTATTTCTGGGTCAGTAAAAACGAAGCCTACAAGCTCTCCGATCCACTACGGGAAATCAATGCCGCCGCCAACTCCGCCATCGATGAGTTCGACAAGGTGGTCCGACTCCGCCAATCGACCGGCGAACAGACCACGGCCACCCAGGAATCCGTTCGCACCCTGATCCGTCAGGTCGAACACTCCCCGCCCGATGACATCCAGGGATACGTGCACCAGCTCACCAGCCTACGCACCCTGCGTGGAGATATCATCGGCCTGCGCGACCTCCGCTACGTCGACCTCGATCTTGTTGCATCCTTAGAACAAGACGTTGTCACCGCCACTGAGACGGTTTCACAAAAAACCGTCAATTTCCTGCTCACGCCGGAAGCTCTCGATTCCTACCGGTCCGCTGTCGATGAACAAAAAGCATCGATTGCAAAATTGAAAAAGGTCACCGAGGCCGACGACACCGCTGAGTCACTCGACAACGCCGGCGCCGAACTCGAAATGCTGATCGATGTGGTCAGCAATCTAAAAATTGAAGATGCCACCCAGACAACCGCGATCATCGAGAGCATCTCCAGTATTTACTCGACCCTCAATGCCGTTCGCGCCGAACTGAAAAACAAACGTCAATCGCTGGCGAAGTCGGAGGGCACGGCCCAGTTTGGTGCCCAGATGAAACTGCTCGGTCAGGCAGTAGTCAATTACCTCGACCTCTGCGATCACCCGGACAAGTGCGAAGAGTATCTGACCAAAGTCATGGTGCAGATCGAGGAACTCGAAGGAAAATTTGCCGAGTTCGATGAGTATGCCGACGAACTCGCCGCCAAACGCGAGGAGGTCTACGACGCCTTTGAAACCCGCAAGACCACCTTGCTGGAAAAACGTAACAAGCGGGCTGCCAATCTGGTCAAATCCGCCGAGCGGGTGCTCTCCGGGATCAAACATCGCGCCGAAGGCTTCAAGGAGATCAATGAGATCAACGGCTACTTCGCCGGCGACCTGATGATATCCAAAGTCCGCGACATCATCGAGCAACTTGAAGAACTCGGCGATACCGTCAAAGCCGCCGACATCCAGACCCAGCTGAAAACGCTGAAAGAAGATGCCGTCCGACAGCTCAAGGACCGCAAGGAGCTCTACGTCGATGGCAAAAACATCATCCAATTCGGCAAACACAAATTCAACGTCAACACCCAGGAGCTGCAACTCTCAATCGTCCCCCGCGACAAGGATATGTGTTTCCACCTCGCTGGCACCGATTTCTTTGAGCCTATCACCGAACCCGCCTTCCTCGAAACCAGCGCTGTCTGGGAGCAAGAGGTTATCTCGGAAAACAAACAGGTCTACCGCGCCGAATACCTCGCTTACCAGTTTCTTCGTGACGGTGACCTTCGGTCAGCCAGTCAATCGCTTGAAACGGAGCACTTGAAACTTGAAACTCTGAGCCGCTTCGCCGCCGAGCGTTACACTGAGGCCTACACCAAAGGCGTTCACGACCAGGACGCTTTCAAAATCCTCGAAGCCCTGCTCCCCATTCATAAAACGATTGGCCTCCTAAGATTCTCACCAGCCGTCCGAGCCGCGGCCATGCTCTTCTGGCACACTTGGGAGTCACCTGAAAAATCAATTCTGGAATCCCAGCTTCATTCCATCAGCGAGATGCGGAAAAGCGGCTTCGCCTCCAACACCGACTCTTCGAGCTACCTGCCCCAGCTCACCGAAGCCCTCTCGGAGAGTAAACTCAATACTCTCAACTCCAACCTCCAACTTCAAATCGCGAAGTATCTGTTCGCCCAACTTTCCTCTGGCTCCCCCTTTGTGGTTTCCCCCGAGGCGAACAACATCATCCAGAAGTTCAACCAAACGCTGACCGCCAAACGTGCCAAGGACGCCTTCGAGACATCCACTGCCAATCTCACTGGCCAGGCCAAATACCAGACGATCCTCGACTGGATCATCTCCTCCCGCGAGCTCAGCCAGCCCGGAGAGCCAGAACCTCATTCAACACTCAGCATTCTACATTCCCAATTCCGCGAAGCGGCGGCCCATCTCCTGATGGGGCAACCAGCGAAGCGGGATGTCCACCACGTCGAGGTCGCCACTGAAATCAACGGCCTCCTGGGCTCCCACACGGTCATTGATGAAGGCAATTATCAGCTCCACTACAATGCCTTTATGGATAAACTCGATGCCTTCGAGTCCACGGATGTCCCCACCTTCCAGGCCTATCAAAGAACCAAACAAGAACTCACCGAGTCCAAACGCGACGATATGCGCCTGCACGAGTTTCAGGCCCGCGTCATGTCCGCCTTCGTGCGCAATAAGTTGTTGAATGATGTCTATCTGCCCATGATCGGCGACAACCTCGCCAAACAGATGGGCACCGCCGGTGTGGATACCCGCACCGACCGCATGGGGCTGTTGCTGCTCATCTCCCCTCCGGGGTACGGAAAGACCACGCTGATGGAATACGTTGCCAACCGACTTGGTCTGACGTTCATGAAGATCAATGGTCCGGCCATCGGCCACGCCGTTACCTCACTCGACCCGAACGAGGCACCCAACGCCTCAGCCCGTGAAGAGGTCGAAAAACTCAACCTCGCACTCGAGATGGGCGACAACGTCATGCTCTACCTCGATGACATCCAGCACTGCAACCCGGAGTTCCTGCAAAAATTCATCTCCCTCTGTGACGCCCAACGGAAAATCGAAGGGGTCTACAATGGTCAGGCAAAAACCTACGACCTGCGCGGTAAGACCGTATCGGTCGTCATGGCCGGTAACCCGTACACCGAGTCCGGCGGTAAGTTTCAGATCCCGGACATGCTCGCCAACCGCGCCGATACCTACAACCTCGGTGACATCATTGGCGGCCATGCCGAGTCGTTTAAAGCCTCCTACATCGAAAACTCGCTGACCTCCAACAGCGTGCTCAGCAAGCTGGCCTCACGTTCGCAAAAGGACGTCTACGCCGTGATGCAGGTCGCCAGCTCCGGCAGCCAGGAAGGAGTCGACTTCGAAGGCAACTACACCGCCTCAGAAATCGATGAGTTTGTTAAAACCACCCAGCACCTCTACACGGTGCGCGATACCATTCTCAGTGTAAACCTGCAGTATATCCGCTCAGCGGCTCAGGAAGATGCCTACCGCACCGAACCCGCCTTCAAACTCCAAGGTTCTTACCGGAACATGAACCGGATCGCCGAAAAGGTGCTGCCACTGATGACCCACGAGGAAGTCCGCGAGCTGATCATCGACCACTACGAAAACGAATCCCAGACACTCACCACCGGAGCCGAGGCCAACTTGTTGAAGTTTAAGGAAATGGAAGGCATTCTCACCAAGGAGGAAGCCAAGCGCTGGGAGCAGATTAAGAAGGACTTCAACAAAAACAAAGTGCTCGGTGCCGCTGGCGAAAACGATCCGCTGGGCCGCGTCGTCGCCCAGATGACGATGTTCAACGATGGGCTCGATGCCATCCAAGAGGGGATCGCCAAGGCCGGCAGTCACTACGCCCAACCTCAGACGCTCGCAGAGGACACCATCAGCCAGCTCGAAAAGATCATCGCCGGCCTGCGTGCCGTGCCCGTAGAGGTCGATATCAACCTGATCGCCGAAGAAGAAGACGGCGTGGAAGGCCTCGAAAAAACCTCCAGAAAACCACCAATCAACGTCAAACCGGAAATCCGCCAGAAAGACTAAACCATAAACGATCCACCACGGAACACACTGAAGACACGGAAAATTAAGGGAGGCTCTTTAACCTCTATCCAATTCACCAAACCTTCCGTGTATTCAGTGTATTCCGTGGTCAACCATCACAACCCACGCCGCTATTCGTGCAGATTCGTACGATTCGTGGTTCCCAATCTTATGAAACGACTACTCATCATCAGCCTCCTCCTCCCCTTCCTCCTCACCTCTTGTTTTCAAGAAGAGAAAACCTTCATCATCAATCCGGATGGCACCGGAAAAGTGGAATTCAAAGCGACCTTCCCACTGGATTCCGTGATCAGTCTGGGAAATGAGAAAGAGCTCACTCCCGAGAAAAAAGCCAAAAACGCAGTCACTAAAATTATCGAGGAATCCGAAGGCGTCGCTGCGTGGGCAAACGTCTCCTACAAGATCAACGATGAAGGAAAAATCGAATTTCAGGGCACCGCTTACTTCAAGGACCTCAACAAAGTTGAGCTGAAGATGGGCAGCATTGACTCTAACACTTTAAAACCCACCCTGGTTAAGAAAAATGGATTGGTCACGATAGAATGCGCACTCGAAAGCAAGAATGGAGACAAGGCCAAACCTAAAAAGGATCAGCCGAAGTGGGATGAAATGACCGAAAAACAGCAGAAACTTGCCATCGCAAAAACCCGCCAGCAACTGCAGCAAATGAAAGGAATGCTCAGCGGAATGGCAGGAGACATGAGCACCAAAGTCACCATCCAACTGCCAATCCCCGGCCAAAAAGCCAGCGGATTTAAAAAGCTCTCGGACTCATCCTTCAGTATCACCCAGACAGGACAAATGATGCTCGATGGAATCGACAAGGTGTTGGCTGATGAGAAAATCATGCAAACCATCTCAGGCGATATCAACATGACAGATGAGCCACCGGCAGAAGTGATGCATCAGATGTTCGGCTTTTCCATCAATCCCACAGTGAGTTTCCCCGCCACTGCCAAGCCGGCATTCGACTACAAAAAAGAGCTCAAGGCAGCGCAGAAAGCGGCTCCCGCGATGATGAAAAAATTGGGGCTCTCCGTCACCCCTCCGGCACCCATGGTCGGAGAAGCCAAGTTTAAGTCCTTGAAGGTCGCAGGTATCCGCATCGTTACCCCCGCCCCCGATCAAAAGGTTCGTGCCTTTAACTGGTCAGAAGGAACCTCCATTGCCTTGATTGGTGAACTCCCGGGCGCGGTCATCAGTGCCGACGAAGGAACCATCGAAACCTTCACCCTGAATAACGGCCAGGACCTGCTTTCAACGAAAAAATGGGACCAAAAACCACGGTCCATCGATCTCAGCGAAGACGGCACCCTGCTCGGGTTCGAAGTGCAAACGGACCAACTACCCGAAGATGGCGCCACATCAATCAAAATGCTCAAGGGTGAGATCATCTGCATGGCCGCAAGTTCAAGTCAAACCGTCGACTTGGAATTTGCTAAAGTAGCCGAAGGCGAAGAAAGCGAACACTACGGCGCAAAAATCACCAAATTCAAGGAAAGCAAATACAACGAAGGTCAAAAAGAGCTCTCAATCCAATTTGAGCTCAAAAGAAATCTCATCAAAAAGGTCTCCTTCTTTGATAAAGACGGCACCGAACTCAAAGTCAAAGAACACGGCTATTCCTGGTCGGGAAAAAGGGGCACGCTCTCTTTCCTTTGCGACGATACCCTTCCCGAGGATTGCGTGATTGCACTCGACCTCTACACCGACCTGAAACAACACGCGTTCCCATTCAAGATTGAGAACAGCCCCCTGATCCCCGTCAGCCCCAAAAGTAAGTAAACCTTCCACATAGGTAAAAGAAACCACCAATCTTACGAATGGAACGAATCTTTTCAGGAACGGCAATCGACCCATTCTAACAACATCAAAACTTTATCACATAACCATATGACCGAAATTTCATGCCCTCACTGTGGAAAAGCGTTCAAGATAGATGAGACTGGATATGCTGACATTCTCAAACAAGTCCGTGATAAAGAATTCGACGCACAGCTTCACAAAAGGTTGGAGCTGGCTGAAAAGGATAAACTCAACGCTGTGGCACTCGCAAAGGAGAAGCTCAGCCGCGAACTACAAGGTGAGACTCAAAAAAAGGAAGCAACCATCAATGAGTTACATGCTCAGTTAGAAGCAAGGAAAACCGAGCAAAAGCTGGCGGTCAATCATGCAGTTACCACAGTCGAAAAAGAGCGGGATGACCTACTTAACCAACTAGAGCAAGCAAAGCAGGAAACTAAAAATGCCACACAACAGGCTGAGAAAGAAAAGGCAAATGCTATCGAGCTAACGGAGCAAAAAGTAAGTAACTCTTTGCAGACTGAGATTCAGGAACAAAAGGCCATCATCCAAAATCTGAAAGCTCGGCTGGATGCTGGAATAACAGCTCAACAATTGGCCGTTACAGAAGCCGTCAATTCTTTAGAAAAAGAGAAAAGCGATCTCGCGAATCAATTAAATCAATTGAAAGTTGATGGCGAGAATGCCTCGAAATTGGCTGAAATTGAAAAGCAAAAGGCATTGCAGGAGTCAACCGCTCTCAAGGAAAAGGAAATCCAGGAGTTGAAAGGTCAACTCGAAGCCAAGGAGGTTCGCCAGAAGCTGGCCATAAGCGAAGCTATGAGCGTGGTTGAAAAAGAACGTGACACGCTCAAACACAACTTAGACCAAGCTGCTCTCGAAAAGCAGGTCGCCGAGAAGGCTCTAACGGATAAGTATGAAATTCGTTTGAAAGACCGCGATGAGGAGATTGAACGCCTGAAAGACTTTAAGGCGAAGCTCTCCACCAAGATGGTGGGAGAAACCCTTGAGCAACATTGTGAAACGGAGTTCAATCGTATCCGTGCAACGGCCTTTCCACGGGCGTATTTTGAGAAGGACAACGACGCCAGCACGGGCAGTAAGGGAGACTTCATCTTCAAGGACATTGACGAAGCTGGAACCGAAATCGTTTCCATCATGTTCGAGATGAAGAACGAAAGTGACACCACTGCGACCAAGAAGAAAAATGAGGACTTCTTCAAAGAGCTCGACAAAGACCGGAATGAAAAAAGCTGTGAATACGCCATACTGGTCTCGCTGCTCGAGCCCGAAAACGAACTCTATAACACAGGTATCGTTGATGTCTCCCACCGCTATAAGAAGATGTATGTCATCAGGCCGCAATTCTTCATCCCGATGATTACTTTGCTCAGAAATGCAGCGATGAATTCTTTGAGCTACAAAAATGAACTCGCGCTGGTAAAAGCCCAGAATATCGACGTGACGAACTTCGAGTCTGATTTAGAAGATTTTAAGGCCAAATTTGGAAGAAACTACGAGCTCGCCTCAAGACAATTCCAAACTGCCGTTTCTGAAATCGATAAATCCATCAATCACTTACAGAAAACGAGAGATGCTCTTCTGAAATCGGAGAACAACCTCCGCCTCGCAAACGACAAGGCCCAGGACGTAACGGTGAAAAAGCTGGTGCGCAAGAACCCCACAATGAAGGAAAAATTTGCGCACGCCAAAACACAAAAGCAAAGCGAAGTCGCTGAGTAGAACCGTTACACAAAGGCGCAGAACCGCCACGAGAGCAGCCGATTCATCGGTTGGGAGCTTTGCGTGAGATCTTCCTTTCTCCCGACAAACCAAAAAGCCCGCGATGACTACCAAACAATCGGGTAGAAGTCTTGGGCTTTTATCGAGAAACGCGATTGGCTTTTGCAGACCAGCCGTCTAGTATGCTCGTCAATCGTGAAAGCCCTCACCACTGTTCTCACTACCTTTTTGGAAAACCGGACCAGCCGTCAAAATCTGATGGCCTTATTCCGTTTGCTCTTCGTCTTTTTGATCATCGTCACGGTTTTCAGTGTGATCTTTCACGAGCTGATGGAGCGGGAGGGCCAGCACCACAGCTGGGTCACCGGCTTTTATTGGACACTGACGGTGATGTCGACGCTTGGATTTGGTGACATCACCTTTTCATCCGACCTGGGCCGGCTCTTTTCCATCGTGGTCCTGGTCACCGGTGTCGTCTTTCTGCTGGTCTTGCTTCCCTTTACCTTTATCGAGTTCTTTTACGCTCCCTGGATGCGGGCCCAACAGGCGACCCACGCCCCGCGTGAGTTGCCAGCCACAATGAAACGGCATGTTATTCTGACCCTGCACGGCCCGATCACCAAGCTGTTGGTAAAGATGTTGAAAAAACACCACCACCCGTACGTTGTACTCGTCCCAACCCTGACAGAAGCCCTGGATCTTCATGAAAACAATGTGCCCGTGGTTCTGGGGGAATACAGCGACCCCGAAACCTATCAAAAGCTCCGGATCGAGCAGGCGGCCATGGTCGTCACCACCCGATCAGACATCATCAACACCAACGTGACGTTTTCCGTCCGCGAAATCTCGGAAAACATCCCCATCATCGCCTCGGCGAGGTCAAGCGCAGCCGTGGATGCTCTCGAACTATCCGGGGTCACCCACATCCTGAATCTGGAAGAAATGATGGGGCAAGCACTGTCCCGCCGCGTGGTGGGCGGCGATTCCAAAGCCCACGTGATCGGGGTGATGGACAAACTCGTCATCGCCGAGGCTGCAGCCGCCGGCACGGAACTGGTAGGGAAAACCATCGCCGAGAGCAAGATCAAGCCGATCACCGGAGTCACGCTGGTCGGCTTCTGGAATCATGGAAAACTCTTGCCTGTGGCTCCCGACACCCAGATATGCGATTCGTCTATTTTCATCCTCGGCGGCACCCACGACCAGATCGAAAAATACAACACGGCCTTTGGCCATCAAAGCAACAAAAAGAGCAGCGTTGTCATTGTCGGAGGCGGCCGGGTGGGGCGCGCCACGGCTCTTGCACTGGACGAACAAGAAGTGGAATGGAAGATGATCGAAAGGCTGGCTAAGCGGGTGAAGTTTCACGACCGAACCCTCGTCGGTGATGGCTCCGAGTTCGACCTGTTGGTCAAAGCCGGCCTGCACGAGGCGTCCACGGTGATCATCACGACACACGACGACGACACCAATATCTTCCTAACCATCTTCTATCGCCGCTTGCGTAAAAGTCTCCAAATTATCAGTCGCTGCACCCAGGAGGAAAACGTAGCCCGCCTTCACCGGGCCGGGGCCAATGTCGTGCTGTCCTATTCCACCATGAGTGCCAACACCATCCTGAACTACCTCCGTGGCAGCGAAACCCTGCTGCTCGCCGAAGGAGTCAGCATCTTTACTGCCAAAACCCCAAAAGTCTTGGAAGGCACGACCCTGGCCAAATCCCAGGTGCGCTCCAAAACCGGCTGCTCGATTATCGCCACGGATCAGGACGGAAAACGCAGGATCAACCCCGACCCCGACACGGTGCTTCACGAAGGGAAGAGCCTCATTATGATTGGGTCACTAGCGGCTGAAGAGAAGTTCTTCGAAATCTATGAGCCCGAGATCTAAACAAAGAGCTTCGAACCATCTTGAAAGGACCGCAGCCGCCAACTCAGCGAAAATCATGACAATGAAAACCACGGCCCTCTACTTCGCCATTACAGCATTTGTCCTTCTTGCAACACACAGCAGCTATGCCACCCCGGACCGCAGTGTCAGGGTCCATGAAAAAATGCTCGGTACACATGCTGATGGATACGCGATCATTCGCGAAGAAATCGACAACCTGGGAAACTATTATACCGACGACCGGAATATATGGTTAGATGAATACTCAAAGGATGACGCTTCGGGAAGCAAAGTGAAAACCACTTTTCTGTTAAATCAGACAGACTCGGTCGACATGGATGATGGCACGGTCAAAACCACTTCTACGCAACCCGATACACCGACACCCACCTTATCGGATTTAATAAGCCGCTACTCACCCATGGGGCTAAAAGCATGGTCTCAAGATCAAATCAAAGAGCTACATATCGACCACAAAACCGGACACATCGCCTACAGATCCCAGTCCCTCTTTGATGCAAACACCGTGCTCAAGCAACGTTTCCGTGAATCACACAGCGAGCAAAACTTCAGTTTGGTGTCGGTTGCAGAAGACTCGAATGCAATCTTTCTCACCATTTCGACCATGGTGCAAGAAGGTAGGCAGGAACGTGTGATTTGCGTTTCTCCCAGCGTCACTCGTAATGTCAGAGCTCTCCAAAACCTTGAACCCATTCATCTCTCAGCGGGCACATTTCAATCAGCCGAGGAGGCATGGGACTTCAAACGAAAACTCGATAAGGACAAAAAAAATCGTCGCTCCGAATCGAGTGTCTGGTCTGTCTTCCGGGAGAAGGATGCAAAACTCGATTATGTTGTCATCCTCACCCATTCGAAATCCTTCATTGGTAAGAATGATCGAGGAAGGATGAAAACCGTCCCTGAAGTTACTTTGGTTCCCATCACCAGTGACCATTTTCGCTCCCTGATTGTTGATGCAGCCCCATAACACAGCATGCCTGCCCTTTAGAAAACCATGAAACCATTAGTCATCACCCTACTGAGCTCCTTGTTTCTCTTTGGGCTGCTTCAATCAGAGGGACTCGGACAGCAAACGATCATCGAGGAGCAATTCTTCGGCTCCAACTCAACATCCTACGCACTTCTGCGAACAGAAACCATGTTGTCACCCGCTGGTGAAAAAATCCGCAGCCGCACCTGGCTCGATGAATACACAAAAGTGCCGACCCTACTTTACAACTACTCGACGAAACAGCCATACGAGGAACAGATCCAACAAGGTGTCTATGGCAGCAAACTATCTCGGTCCGTTCTTTTACTGGACACCAGCCATAATCAGAAAAACCATAAACAGCCTACTTCTGAAACACAAACCACAGAGAAAAGAAACGTCCATACACAGGAGCGCACAACCACCATCTCCAAGCTTCTTCTTCGCTACCCATGCCGCAGTTTAAAGCCATGGCCAGCCGAACATGCAGCACAACTGCGTCACTCCGATGAGAGTTTGTTCATATCGTTCAAGGGGCAAGTCATGGTGAATGGTAAAGCGATGAGAACTCACATGGGTGGACTCGATATGGGTGATACAAAAGCCAAGTCATTGATAGGGTCGCGGACGGTTGACCAGGTCGCTGACGACAATAACTGCACCTATCTGACCGTCACGGCACGTTCTGAGCAAAAGGTCCAGACCCGCATCTTTTGCATGGTTCCCCCACTGGCCGATAATCTACATGCCTTATGGACTAGGGAGCCTCTTTACCTCACAACTGGTCTCATCAACGAAAAAGAAGAGGCTCTACATTTGGCCAAGGAGATGCGTGGAAAACTAATCAAAGAAAAGGCATGGTCTGCGGTTGGCGTAGAGGTGTGGTCATTTTACAACTCGTCCTATTCTCGTCGTTTTTTCTGCGTCGCCATTTCTGACACCATGGATCTCATCAAGCGCCGCCAGGTTCGGGCCCTTTCCGAACTACTCGACATGCAGTTCGTTCCTATGCCAAGCGGCACATTCGCCGTCTCCGTTCAGAAGTTTCCGTAAACAAAGGCATACTTTGGAGTCATCCAATTGAAATCAGGGGCTTGTGTGCCAAGCTTGTGTGCCGAGCTTGTTTGGCTTTTGTCGGCTGCAAGGGTGTGGTATGCCCCGGGCGCAGGGTTATGAAATGTGTCGTCTTATTCACCGTCATGGTTTTATGTGCTTGTTCGTCCAAGCCGAAGGTCGAAGATGTAGGGATAAGTGAAGCGTCGTTTCGCTCATACCATTACCAAGTGCTGTATGATTTTTTCGGTGGGCAGGGATTTGATAAAGCGAACCTTAGCTCTCATTCACACCACCTGATGCAGGTTCAAGAGGTGCAGAAAGTCTTTACATCCGCTGAGGCCGATCTATCAGGCGTGCTTTTTGTCGATTGTAAGGACAAAGAAAAAATAAAAATATCAGCATTCCCTACCCGTGAAGATTTAGACGACCAAACGAGAAAACTCAACGATACCGAAAAAAAGGCTCTCGCAAGCTTGTTATCAAAAAAGGAAGGCTATGCGGGATACCGGGAAAAAGGCTCAGAAGTCCATTCATTTATGTGGCCTGTCCGCGCCATTCATGAGACATGTGTCACATGCCATGGGGGTGAAAAAGGAGCCTTATTGGGAGCGATTGTTTATCAGTTTTCTGAGTGAAACCAAAAGCACATCTGGCAGTATGCAACAACCAATCACTGCCACATATAGCGCTTCTCCAGACATGAATCATGCCGCTATCCGCTCTGCCCGGTTTGTTTTTCCTTCTTGTCAGCAGCGCCTCCTGATTTAGGGTGACTCCCTCGCTCCTATCTACCTACTTAGCCAACGACATCACCATGAAAACCACCACTCTCTGCTTCGCCATTGCCACATGTTGCCTTTTTGCTGCATGCTCGAAAAAGACAGAATCGTCCAATCAGCCAACGGATGCAACAGCTTCTGAGAACCTGCTCGATGCATGGTCCTATGTTCTCGTGGATGAGGACGTCAAAAAAGAAGATGTCTGGAGCGAAAAAGATGGTGTGATCATCTGCAAAGGAGAACCCTTGGGCTATTTGGTAACCAAAGAGTCCTATCAGGATTTCAAACTGGAGTTGGACTGGCGTTGGGCACCCGGAACCGCACCCGGCAACAGCGGTGTGCTCCTGCGGATCGCTGGAGAACCCGCGACCTTCATGCCGAAGTGTGTCGAGGCCCAGCTCAAGAGTGGCAGCGCCGGCGACCTCTGGGCATTTTTCGGAGCCAGTATGGAAGGTGAGCCCAGCCGCTTTCGGGAAATCAAAGATCACAAGGATCTCGGAGACTTCAAAGGCATCGCAAAAATCAAAGCTGCAGAAAAAGCACCCGGAGAGTGGAATCATTATGAGATCACGCTTTCGGGAGGTAAGATCAACGTTGTGGTCAACGGAGAAGCCGTCAACCAAGCAAGCGGACTGGATGTTCTATCCGGGCCCATCGGCCTGCAATCGGAAGGTGGTGAAATCCACTTCCGGAATTTCAAAGTCACCCCTCAATAATCCCCGGAGTCCTCAACTCGGCAACGGGGCGAAGACGGGAGCGATACCGCAGCCGCTTGCCCTTATCCCGACGAGTAACCATCATCGTTCCTTTCGAGTCTTCGCTCTGCTTCACTTACGGCCAATCCTCCGACCGATAAAGCTACTCCTCCCCATATGCGTGGTCCCGGAATGTCAGGTGATCATTCCGGTCGTGCAAAACGCCCAGCATATATTTGGACGAAAGTAACACGACCCACTGCCCGTCCTGGTCACGAGCGATGGCCGATCCGGTCGGTAGATGAACCTTGGGGGCATTGCGATCACGTCTCAAGGGATCAGGCTCGTGTTCATCAAACCACTGAACAACCGACCATGGCGAATGTTCCAGCCGGGTTTCGACCCCATACTCTGCGATCAGGCGAGCTTGCAACACCTCAAACTGGAGAGGTCCCACAGCTCCTAACATCGGAACAGCCTGAAGACTTCCATGCACGTGGTATGCCTGGGCCACACCTTCTTTCATCAACTGCTCCATCCCTGATCGGTAACGTTTGATATTGGCTGTATCCTTGTTGACGATGTAGGTGAAACACTCCGGAGTGAAACGGGGCATCTCTTTATAAACCACCTTGGGGGCGCTCGTCAGAGTGTCACCGATGAGGAAATTATAATTACCCACCAAGGCAAGGATGTCACCAGCGTAGGCGGTATCCAAGGTCTCTCGGTCCTGACCAAACAACTTTTGGGCATTGGCGAGTCTGACTTTTTTACCGCTGCGCTGGTCGACCACCTGCATATCCCGCTCGAACACACCGGAAACAATCCGAATAAAGACCGCCCGGTCGCGGTGCCGCGGGTTCATGTTGGCCTGAATTTTGAAAACAAATCCTGAGAAACTATCTGTATTCGGCTCTACCATCTTGCCATCACTGACGCGCCCGGCAGGTGGTGGTGCCATTTGCAGAAAGCTCTCCAGCATGTTCTGCACCCCGAAGTTGTTCATCGCGCTCCCAAAATAAATCGGCATCTGTTCACCGGCCAGAACCCGATCAATCTCCAAGGGCTCGGTCAGGCCATCGAGCAATTCCACTTCCTGGGTCACTGTCTCATAAAGGTCATCACTCAAGGCCTCGCGGACTTTGTCATCCTCGATCCCGGCAACTTCAAGAGGCGCCTTAAACGTTCCACCCGTGGTTCGTTCAAACAGGTTCACCTCGGCTTTTTCGCGATCATACACGCCACGGAAGCGCTCTCCGTCACCAAGCGGCCAGTTGACCGGTGCCGGGGCCAATTTGAGCACCTTTTCCAACTCGTCGAGCAATTCCAGCGGTGGACGTGAGGGACGATCCATTTTATTGACGAACACAAAAATGGGGACGCCACGCCGACGGCAAACGTCAAACAGCTTCAAGGTCTGCGCCTCGATCCCCTTACCGGCGTCGATCACCATCACCGCGGCATCCACCGCCGAAAGCACCCGGTAGGTGTCTTCAGAAAAATCATGGTGACCCGGAGTGTCGAGCAGATTGACACAGCAATCGTTGTATTCAAATTGCAGCACTGTCGAGGAAACCGAAATCCCCCGCTCCTTCTCCATCGCCATCCAGTCGCTGGAGGTCGATTGTTGTTCTTTTTTAGACGTGACACTCCCGGCCAGGCCAATGGCCCCCCCGTAGAGCAAAAGCTTCTCGGTGAGGGTCGTTTTCCCCGCATCCGGGTGGGAGATGATGGCAAAGGTCCGGCGCCGAGAAATTTCGTGTGCAGCGGCGGCGGAAACCGGGTTGGTGATCGTTGAAGTGCTCAAAGGTGAAAGGGGGGTAACGCAAAGCAGCGCAATTGGCAACTCAGCAACCCAGGCGATTTGGTAAATTTTCAGCCGCGCGCTGTTACCCGCTACATAGGCTGATACAAAAGCTGGCCGTCATGTCACTTTTTACCTTTCCTGTCTGGCTTTCACCGTTACTGTCCTCCTTTATGCATCGCTTTCATCAATCCCTCAAACGCGCCATTCTCACGTGCTCTCTGACGACCTGCCTCATCGCCCCATGCAGTTTTGCCGGTAACTCCTTCGGTATCAAAGAGCTGAAAATCGACGAGACAATGCAAAACCGCTTCATGGTGGATGCCATTTACTACTCCCCCAGCTGCTCCAGACTGATCAACACCGTCACCAACGACCACTGGAGAATTCTTAAGTTCCGCCTGACAGCGAGCAGTGATGACTGGTATTTTCTAGACTTCAACAATGGTCAAAGTGATGACCCCACCTTTGTGATTTCGCCGGTCAAAAACCCCAAGCAATCTTCTTCGTTTACCGCGACCACCTTACATATTCCGGGTAATGGCCATCTCTATTTCGAGCGAACCATGAACAGTTATCTCCCCGTGGAAAAAGGTAAAATCGTCCGAACCGAAGACGGCTTCGAAGAACAGCAACAACCGTTTTACGCCATCAATCTCAAGACCAAAACCCTCAAACCCGTTCAACTCTACGGAGACGAAGCCTGCACCAAAGTCATCGCAAAACTGGGTATAGGCGCCAAGGTCACAGCGCTGGTGGCGCGCCCAAACAGCCCTCATATTCTCGTCCAAACACCCTTCGGCCTCACCGGCTGGATCAAAGACGCCTCCACAAACAGTGATCTCGATGGCATCGCAGCCAGCGGCGACTAAGCTGCACCCATTCAACTCCACCACCGCCCAACAACCCACTCACATCCCAAACCTATGTACCCAGCTCCATTGCTCATCCGTATACTCACCCTGGCCTCGGTCTTCACCCTTGCTTGCAACATGCAAATCCATGCCGAAGACAAGGAAGACAAAGTTCTTCTCACCCCAGAACTCTTCGACTACGACTACGAATTGGCATACTATAAAAAAACAAACATGCTCTACGTAAAAATGGAACGTATGGCACGTTACGGCAGAAGCATTTTGACAATATCGCCCAAAGATCTCGACCTGAAAAAGGCGGACATTGAAGACATCACCGGCGGCGGACGCCGGGGCTCCACCTACCTGTCGATTCCGCTCAAACCCAACAAACAGGTTCTCGTTCACTACTGGGATTCAAACCCGGATGAAGAGGAAGTCAAATCCCCTGAATCCATCGGTTACCAAAACTCCGTCCTGATCTGCTGTTCCAGCTCCGACGCCGCAAAAAAACTTCTCGGCATCCTCGCCAAGCTGGCAAAATAAACCCATGCCCAGGTCTCAGCCTCCAATGGAGACTGGGATCATGACCCTCCCAGTTTACCTCTATCCCGTTGTCCGTTCTTATGAGAATCCCTTGCATGTCCCATCTGAGCGCCGGAATGCTTGCGCTTCTGATCTCATCCTGTGCCGGCCCCGATACTTCCGCCGAACGTCAACAGCAAGCTCGCAAGCTAAGCCATGACCTTCAGCAGCTTTCTCCGGCTGTCAGTGCGGTCGAAGCTGACAAGATGGCAAGCGTCGCGGTGGAGGAGTCGGCCAAACTGGCCGAGAGTTACAAACCACTCGGCCCAGCATGGTTTAACAATTGGCTCGTCAACCGGGGACTACGCAAACGAGGTCTTTGCTATCACTGGCGCAACGATTTATTCCCTCACCTCTTTCAGCTGAAATCAAAAACCCTGGAACTCCACCTTGCAACCAGCAAACGTGGCACACCATTCGAGCACAATGGCATCGCGGTAACCGCACGTAACCAAGCCTTCGAGCAGGGAATCATCCTAGACCCCTGGCGCAAGGGAGGACGGCTCTGGTGGGGCCCCATCATTCAAGACCGCTATCCATGGGAACTCCAGCACCGGGATCTCACACCGATGAAACTTCGCCCCCTACTCATGCCAGAACGCTACCCAACACCAGAATCTGCAGGATGATGTAAGCCGATTCCACTCCTCGACGTAAACTCCAGGGCAAACGAACACCATCATTCCGACAATCTAGCCACTCAAATGTATGATGAACCCAGCCTTCCACTCATGTCTGAAAATCCTCTGCGCATCACTGACGCTTATCCTAACAATCAACTTGCGGGCCGCCGAACCCGATCCTCACCCTGAAACATTGAGGGTGATGAGCTATAACACTTGGTATGTTTTCGCAAAAGGGAAAGCAATCGAAGCCGGTGGAAAATGGATCCATTCTCAGACACCCGACGTAGTTGCTCTGCAAGAGCTTACCAACATCAAACCGGAGAAGCTCGAACAACTTGCTGCCAGCTGGGGGCACAACCATAGCAGCTTACTGAAAACCAGTGGTTTTTCCGTGGGCCTCACTTCACGTTGGCCTATCAAGGTCATTGAAAAAGGTCAGAAGGGAATGCACCATGGCTTTCTTCACGCGAAGACCCATGGCGTTCACTATTTTGTGGTACACCTTTCCCCATTCAAATGGGAAGTCCGCCAGCGTGAAGCCAACATCCTAACAAAAAAAATCACCCCCTTGTTGAAACAGGGTGAACGTATCATCGTCCTGGGCGATTTCAACGCCTATTCACCCGAGGACCAACCGTGGCTCGAACCCGCTGACAATACCCAAACTCTGGAAAAGAAAAAACAAGACGATGCCCAGCATGCTCATATGCAAAATTTAAAGGATGGTGCGTTTGATTACGCAGTGCTCAACACTTTCCTTAGCTCCGGTCTCACGGACACGGCTAAGGGGCACCTTCCTGAAAAAGCGGAATCCAGACTTTCCTTTCCTACTGGCATATTGACCGATAAACAATCGGCCGTCACGAGCGGTGAGCGCATCGATTTCATCCTGGCAAGTGGAAACCTTTACAGCAAGGTGCAGAGCTGCCGCATCATCACCGATGGCGTCGTCAACCAAATCTCAGACCACTATCCGGTGATCACAGATTTTTCTACCGACTAATCCCATTGGATCAGTGGGATAACGCGGTATCCACGTCGGGCAATCAGCTGGTGGGTTTCGAATAGCGCCTCCTGCGTGACCAGCGGCGAGCGCCATTGCTGTTACGTTTAGCCCCTTGACCATGGGAGCTCTCAGCCCTTTTTCCAGAGCTGCTGCTATCGCTTTTGTTACCCTTGCTGTTGCTGCCCTTACTAACACTGCTCCCACCCTTACCGCTGCGACCATTCTGATTGCTGCTTGCTTGACGGTTACCTTGCCGGCCGCGGTTGGCACCGCGTCCGCGGGTCGGGGTCGGGCTGAGCGTTTGACTCTCCCATTCCGAGGTGAACCCCTGAACTTTTTGCTGTGCGATGTTGGTTTTCAGCAGACGCTCAATGGCCATAAACTCTTTCTTCTCATCCACACAGACGAGCGATACCGCTTCTCCACTTGCCCCTGCCCGACCAGTCCGGCCAATACGATGAATGTAATCCTCGGCCACTTTCGGCAGCTCAAAATTGACCACGTGCGGTAACTGGTCGATATCGAGCCCTCTGGCCGCGATGTCGGTTGCAACCAGCACCTGGACTTTTCTGTTTTTAAAATCTGACAAGGCCCGTGTCCGGGCTCCCTGGCTTTTATTGCCATGAATAGCGGCACCACGGATCCCCACTTTGTCCAACTGCCCTGCCAAGCGATTGGCTCCGTGCTTTGTCCGGGTGAAGACAAGGACCTGCTCCCATTGCCCCTCTTTGATCAAATGCGCCAACAGGTGCCGCTTTTGATCCTTTGCGGTTTTATAAACCACCTGGGTAACCGTGTGGGCTGCCGTATTTTCGGAAGCGAGCTCGATCATCTGCGGGTTACGCAACACACTTTTCGATAGCTGTTTGATTTCTGGAGAATAGGTGGCTGAAAAAAGCAAGTTCTGCCGGTTTTCCGGTAATAGCTTCAACACCCTACGGATGTCATGAATAAAACCCATATCCAACATACGGTCCGCTTCATCCAAAACCAAAACCTCCACCTTTGATAAATCAACCGTACCCTGATTGGCGTGGTCAAGCAACCGTCCGGGGCACGCCACCAAAATATCCACCCCACGGCGCAAAATATTGGTTTGAGGGTTGATGCCTACCCCACCGAAAATACAGGCCGAGCGTAAGGGTAAATGTTTACCATAGGTCTTGAAACTATCGTGCACTTGGGCCGCCAGCTCACGTGTCGGAGCCAACACCAACGCTTTCGGTTGCGGCGTTCGTCGATTCCTATCTGCCAACAACTGCAGCACTGGCAGAGCAAAGGCTGCGGTTTTACCGGTTCCGGTCTGCGCCCCTCCTATCACATCACGACCAGCCAAAATGGCGGGAATCGCTTGTTCCTGAATGGGCGTAGGACTTGTGTATCCTTGGGTCGTAAGTGCCTTTTGCAAAGCCTGCGACAAATTAAATGTTTTAAAACTCATATGATCAAAAGATTCATTCGCCCTCGTCTCAAAATGACAGAGGTTGCGGTCCTGATGAATCCGTATTTGCGCCAGTTGCGACTAATAACCAAGAACTGGCGAAAGAGAAGACTGACAAGCGCCGACCGATGTGGCGCTGCCCCGATGGGGAGTGGCATTTAATGCAGGAACGAATAAACGCAAGCGAATAATCAGTTCTTGCTTGTCAACATGATCAAGCCAAGCATCCACCCATGGCATAATAAGCTACAATATCGATGGATTATAAAAAAGTTATGCTGATTAGTGACAGTGCTTGCTATTAGCTCCGCGCCAGATACAGAATCTTCCATGAAATATTTTCTACTGCCCGCGATTTCTCTCGCAGTGATGTTGACAACTTCCCTCAATGCTCGAGCGGCACTCGTGCTCAATATTGATCTCACTACCGAAGAGCTCTTTTTGACAGGCTCTGACACAGGCTCTGCACGTTCGAATATTTTAGGCTCTTATACAGATTGGAATCGATCGAACGTCAATGATCCACAGCCAGAAGGTAGCGGAGACTCTGTTAACCTAATCAATGGCCTTGATGTTGGCAGCACGTTCACTTCTTTTCTTTTTCAAACTGGAGCGGATCGAAATCCGGATACAGGAACGTTACAAGGCACCGTATCTATATCAGCTATTGCTACCTCAGGAGCTGAAACTACCCTCACCGGCAATGGCATCCGCATCAGCTATGCTGGGATGAACAGTACGTTTAAAAATAGTATTCAGAGCTTGGCCTCAGATTCCGATGATGATTTCACCTTAAGTGAGGGGAGTGGCTTCTCTCCGATTTCAATTTCCGTTATATCTGTGCCCGAACCATCAAGTTGCCTCTTCCTAGCGGGCGGCATACTGGCAATCATCGGCAGGCGGCGCCGTCAGCACTGAGCTCGCAGTGCCATATCACGCCCTCTGTTCTGTAAAGGGCGCACTTTATAGAACCTCTACCAGACGACCGTCTAGCGTAAGCTCTATTGGAGGATAAATCATTTAACGCCCCTGTTGGTCCTTTTTCTCTTCATTGTGGCCAATGGCTCCTCCAAGTAAGCCTCCTGCGGCGGCACCAACTACGGTTGCCCCGGTATTCCCGCCAATGGCCTGACCGAGTAAGGCCCCGGTTCCGGCGCCCACAGCGGCTCCAGTCTGAGTTTTTGTGGCACAGTTTGTTAAGGAAAGAGCAGCGACAGAAGCTCCTGTAAAGACGAGTTTGGTGATGTGTGAGGTTTTCATGATTTTGGATTGTGAATGATGTTCAGCTACAGCCTAGCACCTGTGGCGTTATCGTCTAGCAAATAAAGATCTAAAGAGTCGCTGAAATTTCCACCCTAACACTTCCACATCAAGTCCCTACTCTACCCATCAAAAAAACCATGTCGGCTTCGGAACCGCGATACCTCAAAGGCTCAAAACAGGCGTAAGCCCTCCCAAACATAAATCTTCCGGAAAATTATTCTTGGAGAAACAGACAGATCGACGACAAGCTTATACCTTTTGATCAGTTAAATTGGCTGAATGGCACTGAAGGTTTTCGATTTTAACTAGGCGCAAGGAAGGCGCATAGCGGGCTATGCAACCGACGCGCAACAACGGTAAAATCTAAAAGGTTCAGTGCCCCCTTGCCATTCAGCTTGCTGACTGACTCATCATCTTAAACTCAAACCATTCTGCCAATTTAACTGGGAGAATGGTATTACAGCCGTGATTCATTCCCTGCAAATCGAAGGCTACCGCTCGCTTCTGGATATCTCCCTGAAGCTGGCCCCGCTCACGGTGGTCC
Organism: Oceaniferula marina; assembly: GCF_013391475.1. Classification (NCBI taxonomy): domain Bacteria; kingdom Pseudomonadati; phylum Verrucomicrobiota; class Verrucomicrobiia; order Verrucomicrobiales; family Verrucomicrobiaceae; genus Oceaniferula; species Oceaniferula marina. The sequence goes on from NZ_JACBAZ010000003.1 coordinate 578,443, forward strand.
AAGGAGCCACACGTCTCAAAGAAGACCTTGGCTCTCGCAAAGTCTGGAGGTTTGATTAAATCCCTTCACTCAGCGCGTGTCTGCTTTAGCAACTCTACCATCGCCTTGCCCAACTCTTCGCCAACATTCATATAGGTCTCGGCATTGCCACTGTAGTGACCATTGGAAGCTCCACCTTTGGATAAAGGGTGCGAATAAACGGTCGCAACATTTCCTTGGAACGCCTCGTATTTTCCCGATTTGCCATCAACCGCCAACTGGGCGGTAAGAATGGCCCCCTCATTACCCTTGGAACCCTTTTGGGTCTGACCGAGGGTGGCACAGACAAATTTTGCATCGGGCGCATTGAAGTCCTTACGAAGCGACTTGATGAAACGAACCAGATTTTCTTCATAGCGGCTCGCATGGGCCGGGTTATAACGATCCTTGTCACCCTGCCAAAAGACAAAACCAACAATCTCATATTGCTTCGCCCCCGGGTAATACTTGTCCAGATTCTCCAACACCTTCTTCGCACTGGCGACATCCGTGTCGTATTGTTTCCCAGCATACCAATTGATTTTTTTCGCTACGGTTCCGGTCGGCCACTTATCCGGGCTGTCCTTGTATCCGGCATACGTGGTTCCATCGATTTCATAGCGCTCACTGCCAGGAGGCAACAGGTCCCAACCAAGGCTTCGATTGCCTATACAAGATTTCAGGATCAAGACCGGGGCCTCCGTCGCTTCCGCCACCTGATGACCAAAACCAATCTCGGGTCCGATTTTCCCGGTTTTGGCCACTGTCAGCCAATCGTTTTTATAATCTTTGAAATTCATCACCCGGACATTGCGGGCGTCCTTGCGCGTGACCCATGCCCCACTGTCGTCGACGAGGTAAGCATACTTCCCGGCCTTGATGGCGGATTCCAACGTTCCGTCTTTAGCGCCGGCCACCTTGCCGAAGCCGAGCATATTCGACTGACCCATCAGGATATAGACCTGTACCGGCTTGCTCATATCCGCTTCTTTACCCTCTGCATCGCTGGTGCCTGCGATACAAGCGAGGGCAAACATGGCCAACGCAAAATATGTTAGGTTTCTTTTCATCACGTAATTGGTATTGAATGTGCCGATGTATAGAGTCAGCTACTATGTTTGTAAGCGTTTGGACTCAGCACCGTCAAGCATTCATCCATTTGAAGTTCGCACAATCAGCATCAACATGCCTAAATTAGGCCAAGCTTTTTTACCCATGTTTCATCATCCCGCTGCATCACCCGCCATGAGGACCTTGTCACCGCTACTCGCGATGGCCTTGGTCATCACAGCGCTTCTCTCCCGATCATTCGCAGCCAAAGGCGATGAGGCTATTTCCCTCACGGCGCAGGGCAAATCCTTGGCATCCGAGTACGAAACAAAACGAGTCAGCCTGAAGAACAAAACCCTCAAAAGGCTGCCATCGATCGATCCAAACAAACAAGCCGCATTCATCGGCGCGCGCCAAGCCGAGGTGCAAGCGGCAGCCAAACTCAATCAAGCCCAACAGGCCATGGGTGAGATTCAAACAGCCGAAGCACTGGTGGCACACGCCAAAGGTAAATGGATTGGTGGAGCCAACCGTGGCATCAAAGCAGCTCAGGAGATGTTGAAAAATGCCAGCACGCCAACGGAACGTGCAACAGCCAAAAAGGAACTCGAAACATGGCAGCAAAACCTCAAAGACGGAGAACACGCACTCAAAGAACGGCAGGCGAAACTCGAGCAAGCGCAAAGCCGGCAAGCCGAACTCGAAAAAGCAGTGGCCGAGGCCCAAGATGCACTTGAGAAGGCCAAAACCACCACCCTCGGCGCGTTCAATGCTCTCAAGCTTTCTTCCTTCCTATCAAGCGATGCAATGGATGCCGATCTGGCAAAATTCGCGACCCTGAATGATGCCACCCCGGACGCTCTGGCGAGCTTCGCCCAGCAAGGGAAACCGCAACAGAAACTGATCGATACCATGCTATCTTCGGAAAAGTTATTGGTTGAGATGGCGGCCGCCGATGGAGCCAAGGGCAATCGATATGGCGAGGCGATGCAGATCTATCAAAAAATATGGCACGCCAGTGACAACGTTGCCGAAGGCTCGTTACGCAGGCTCGCGCTTGCCATCAGTCTGGAACACGCGGTTCCTGTCAAACAACGCAATGCAGTGGCCAAGACCACGGCCCCTGCAACTGTCGATCCGGTCCACCGCTACCTTCACTATGAAAAAGCACTGCTGGCCGGTGAGCTGGATCCAGCATTCGACACGCTGAGCGTCTGGGATTACCGCATGGTGGTGAATGGAGAAGAACCGGATGACATCCTCAGCTGGGGACGTACGATGCTACGCAACTACCGACCCGACCATATCACAACCTCCGATTACCGATGGCGCTACGTCGCCGCCGTAAGAAGCGATATCCAATACGGCTCGCAGGACAACAAACATGACCAGGACGATCTGCAGTTTTTTCAAAACATCCTGAAAAATGGTGGCGTCTGCGGTCGGCGTGCTTTTTTTGGCCGCTTCATCCTCCGGGCGTTCGGCATCCCAACCACCGCCCGACCATCTCGCGGGCACGCCGCCTTGGCCCATTGGACGCCCGATGGCTGGGTCGTCTGCCTCGGCGGCGCTTGGGGCGCCGGCTGGACCAAAACCCGATACGATCGCGATCTCGACTTTCTGGCCAACACCCAGGCGCGTGCCGCGGGTCCATCCTACATGCAGGTCAAACGAGCCCAATGGATCGGCGATCTCATGGACGAACCCAAGGTCTTCGGTCTGCACTCACGCAAGCAGCCTGAATTTTGGTATGCGGTCTCACTCTACACCCAGTTAGAGATCATCAAGGCCTCCAAGGCCAAAACGCTGGCTGCCGTCGGCGAAGACATTGGCGAGGCAAACGAAACCAATGAACACATCGCCCTGCCCCGGACACAAATCCGCGAAGAAGACCGCATTGTTTCCGTTTCAGATCGAGGCGTGATCACCATCCCCGCTGTCGCTACCAGCAAACCAAACAAAAGCACCGGAAAAATTCTGTTCATGGATAGCTTCCTCGGCGGTAAACAACTGCATTACAGCCGCACCGGAGGGCCGCAAGCCTTTGAATACTCTCTGGAGGTTCCGCAAGCCGGTCGCTATGCGCTTAGCGCCCGGGTGGTCACCCCAAGCTGGAAGCAATCCCTCGAGGTAACGGTGAACGATGCCAACGAGAGCCGCCAGCTCCCATTACCCTTCACCCTGGGTCAGTGGGAAACAAGCGAACCGGTTCTCATTCATCTGGCCAAAGGAAAAAATACACTGCGCTTTTCACGCCAGCACCCGAAACTCAAAGGCGTCAGCATCAAAGCATTCACCCTGACCCCGGCGGACCCCGCGGATTAGGATCAGCAAGCCCTCACTCCCGATGGTCTATTCCTCAGACCAGCGGCTTCTTGATAAATCCACCTCAGAGCATAGTATTTCCTGATATGATCCCATTGCGTCTTCTCTCCATGCTTCCCGCGCTGACCCTTTCCTGCCTCGCGCAAAGTGCCGAGCTTCCATTCATCGATCTCTCCGGTGAAAAAAACCGCCAGGTCCTAGTCGATCAAGAAAAAGGCCAGTACCTCGGTCACGTCACAACCTGCCTGCTCGATGATCAAAAGACCATCCTCGCCGTTTACCCCAAAGGCCATGGCCGTGGACCCGTCGTTTACAAACGAAGCAGCGACGGCGGCAAAACCTGGAGCGAACGCCTGCCCACCCCGGGCAACTGGGCCAGCTCAAAAGAAGTGCCCACCCTCCACCGGATGAACGGACCGGATGGAAAAAAACGGATCATCATGTTCTCCGGTCTCTATCCAGTCCGTCGGGCCGTGAGTGAAGACGAAGGTAAAACATGGGGACCACTGGAAAAAGTCGGTGACTGGGGCGGCATCGTGGTCATGGGCTGCCATACCGAGCTTCGCTCCGAGGCTAAGCCTGTCCCCGGCCATTACATGTGCCTGTTTCACGACGACGGACGATTCATCCGTCAGGGAGCCAAGGCCAAGGGGCCCCGCGTGATGACCCTCTATCAAACAACCACCGTGGATGGAGGTCTGACATGGAGTGATCCGAAAACCATCTTTGCCTCCAGTGACATCCACCTCTGCGAGCCCGGGATCATCCGCTCCCCCGATGGCAAACAACTCGCGGTCCTGCTGCGTGAAAATGCCCGACGCAAGTACTCCCATGTCATTTTCTCCAACGACGAAGGGCAAAGCTGGACCACTCCCCGGGAGCTACCAAAAACCCTGTCGGGTGACCGCCACACCGCCAAGTATGCCTCCGACGGCCGCCTGCTGATCGTGTTCCGCGGCTACACCTCACATAAAGGAAGTTTTGATCAAAAACACCCATCCGCAAAGTGGCCCACCGAAGGAGATTGTGCGGCATGGGTCGGAACCTACGACGACATCGTCAACAATCGCCCGGGCCAATACGTCGTCCGCCTGTTCGATAATCAAAAAGGCTACGACACCACCTATCCCGGCGTGGAAATCCTACCGGACGACACCTTTGTTGTGACCACCTACGGCCACTGGGACAAGGGTGAAGCACCCTACATCATGAGCACCCGACTCAAGCTCAGTGAACTCGACGCCAAAGCCTCGTCCGCACCGAAGGTCAAGGTCCCCTGAAGACGGCATCAAGAGACTCCGGGGCCCGGTGACGACGACCCCAGCATTCCTGTCCGCACGGACTTCTCCACATTGGCCTGCCAATAACATCCACTTTCCACATGCAGGCAGGTCAGCCACCCACCCCGTCCGGGGTCGGTATCAATACAGATGGCATGCCCGAGGTCGAGCGGCACATGGGATTTTTGCGCCGTATGACCACACACCATCACCTTACCTGACATATGTGGCCGAGGATGCCCGAATTTTTTATGGATCAAGGTAAAGGGTAACTGCTGATCGAGAGGAAGATCCGCCTCCAAGTTGGCATGGACAAAAATATGCGTGTCGGTCTCAACATAGGGTCGGTTCTTACGTAAAAACTCCCAGTGGGATTCCGGCACATCATCAAAGCCACCCGGGCCATACGACTCCAATGTCTCGCCCCCGCCCCAGGCATCCAACCAATGGGCACGATCCGTCAAATCCATTTCAGAAAGAAAAAATTTCTCCTCATGATTCCCTGATAGAAAAGCCAAATCATACCCCCGCTGCTGCAGGTGGATTAAAAAATCAATGACGCCTTTTGAGTCAGGGCCACGATCAATGTAGTCTCCCATAAAAATAATCCTATCTTCAGGCTGGGGGGAAACTTTCCGCCACAGCACTTCCAGTGGCACCAGGCATCCGTGTATATCTCCAATGGCGAGTGTTCTCATAGCGGACATCAGCTTAATCATGAATCCCCCCGATCCACACGGATTTTTCAAGCCCTTGAGTGTCATGGAAACACACCGGCATGTTGGCATGAAACCCGTTCTCAAAAAACTCAACGGACAAGACTTGCACAGCCCCGCGTCTAAGTCTTTGATTCACGCCATGTCAACCGACCTTCGAAGCGTATTCAGAGAGCAGAATATCATGCTCGGGCTGATCCTAGTCATCAGCATGATCTTCGCCGCGCAAATGATGTACGGTCCAGACATCTATTGGAGCTACATGATGGTCCCTCAAAAAATGGTAGTGGCATGGAATGCCGCCCTCATCGGAGACCTTGACCTCACCGCCTTTCTGCCGATGCTCACTTGTGCCTTTCTCCATGGTGGATTCGACCACTTACTATTCAACATGCTCCTGCTGTGGGTCTTCGGAGCACTGGCCGTTGAACTGGTGGGAAACAAATGGATGTTGATCACCTTCGTGCTCACCGCCTTCTGCGGCAGCGTCTTCCATGTCGTCATGAATCCCGATAGCACAATCCCCACACTCGGGGCATCAGGCGCGGTGATGGGCTTTGAGGGACTCTATCTGGGTATGGCCGTACGTTGGCACCTTCCCGACCCCGAAATCTGGCCGATCGCCCGACCGATCCCACCCGCCCAGCTGGCAGCACTTGGGATCATCGGTTTAATCATGGACTACATGGGCTTCCTGGGAGGAAATCTGGGCGTGGCATACAGCGCCCACCTCGGCGGTTTTGTGGGTGGCATCCTGCTCGGATCTACCATCGTCCCGATGCCCCGCGTCGCTCGACCGCGATAAACTTAAGGGATATAAACGAAGTTTTCCCAGCTAGTGGCCGCCCAATGGGCGAACCTTTTTCTTTTTTGAGTTCCGTTTTTAGCGAGCTATCCACTATAGAAACGTAATAAAACCTTTACTAATAAAGGTTTTATATGATTTTTGAAGCATAAAAACCAAAGTTGTGCATTTTTTTGATTGGCAATTACGCTTCGCGTATGGGTATGACTCTGGCGTCGGCCAAACGACATCCTTATATTAGGGGGATGTTCAAAGGATAACCCGACTTTTTTATCATGGACCATACAGCTAAACCATTTGATCCGACCGCGCTTCCTTACACTTTGCCTGAGGAAGCATTAGACATCCTCTCCAACGCCCGCTCAGTCACCCTGGGTGAGAATGTGGAGCAGCTCAACAAGCTCGCAGTAGCCAACCCGGATGAAAGCGGGTGGCACGAAGTAGCCTACGATGTTCCCGGCAAAGGAAAAGTGGTGGAAGCCAAAGCCTGCCGTGTTAAAAATGGTATTGCGGCCAACTACATCGACCCCTACATGCGGCGTCGCGACCCTGACTGCATGGTCATCGGCGATGAAAAGCCGACGGACAAACCCACGTTCCAGCAACGATTTGGCACCAGCTTCGACAGCATGCGTGCAGAAACGCTGGAGTGGATGAAAACCCAGGATCTCATGATGTTCCCCTTCCTCGCCGGTGTGGAAGACAAGGGAACCGGAGCCATTGTCATTGCTCCGGCCAACGCGGGCTTCTTCGCTCTCGGCCTGGCCCTGCTTCAGGGGATTTTAGCCAATGACGAAATTCCCGAAGGTTTCAGCCCCAAGGCCGTCATCTATGTCGCTCCTCCGTTCAGACATACCCATCTCGACGGCAAGCAGGTCGTCGTGCACAACCGCCTGGACAACAAGCATGAGCTCTTCGCTTACAACCTTTACCCCGGACCAAGTGCCAAAAAGGGCATTTACGGCGTGCTGCTCAATATCGGTGAGCAGGAAAAATGGGTGACCATGCACTGCGCCACCGCCAAAGTCGTCACCCCATACGAACAATCGATTGTCATCTCTCACGAGGGTGCCAGTGGAGGAGGAAAGAGCGAAATGCTCGAGCCTGTCCATCGTCAAACCGACAACACCCTGAAAATGGGAGAAAACATCGTCAGCGGCGAAACCCGATCCCTGTCCCTGCCGAGCAGCTGTAATATCATCCCTGTCACGGACGACATGGCCCTTTGCTACCCTCCGGCAGAAGGAGGCAGCGGAAAACTCACTGTCGCAGATGCTGAAGATGCCTGGTTCGTCCGCGTCAACCACATCAACAAATACGGAGTGGACCCTCACCTCGAACGACTCACCGTCACACCTGAAAAGCCCTTGTTGTTCCTCAACATTGACGCCCAACCAGGCAGCACGGCTCTGATTTGGGAGCACATCGAAGACGAGCCCGGCAAACCATGCCCGAACCCCCGGGTCATTGTTCCCCGCGACACCGTCCCGAACATCCATACCGGAAAAACCAATGTCGATATTCGCTCCTTCGGGGTCCGCTGCCCTCCCTGCACCAAGGAGGATCCGACTTATGGTATCCTCGGAATTTTCCACCTGCTCCCCCCCTCCCTGGCCTGGCTTTGGCGCTTGGTTGCCCCACGCGGCCATGCCAACCCAAGCATCGTCGATACCGGAGGCATGGCAAGTGAAGGCGTCGGCTCCTACTGGCCCTTCGCCACCGGCCGCCGGGTGGATCAAGCCAACCTGCTGCTGGAGCAAATCATCAACTCTCCAGCCGTGCGCTACGTCCTGATTCCGAACCAGCACATCGGATCATGGGAAATGGGCTTCATTCCCCAGTGGATTACCCGTGAACTTCTGGCCCGACGCGGTGGCGCCCATTTCAAGCGCTCCCAGCTTGAAGACTCACGCTGCCCGCTGCTCGGATGGAATCCAAAGTCCATCATGATCGAAGGACGTCCTGTGGGCAGCTGGTTTTTCTCCGTCGAAAAGCAACCTGAAGTGGGTATTGAAGCCTATGAAAAGGGTGCCGAGATTCTCAAGCAGTTCTTCCACCGCGAAATCAGTCAGTTCCTGCAAGATGACCTCCACCCGCTGGGCCGTGAGATCATCGAGTGCTGCCTCAACGGCGGTTCCGTGGACGACTACGCCAAGCTCATCGACCACCAGTCGCTCTTGGCTGAAGACTAAGACCACGGCTACGATAACCATCATCACACACCACGGAGCCTCCCGGTTCCGTGGTGTTTTTTTGTCCCCCCTCCTCCGGACCAAATAAATGGCACGAGAAACAGCAAGCTTGAAAGACCGGCATGATTCAGATCATATAGACATAGCTATGAAAGAATCATTCCCCTCCCTGCCGAAGCATACTCGCGGCCTGTCCGTGCTCTCGCTCTTGTTGGCCCTGTTCTGCACCCTCAGCGACCCGGCGGCGGCAGCCACTCCTCAACCGCTCAAGGTCTTTGTGCTGGTCGGACAATCGAATATGCAAGGGCACGCTAAAATCGAAACATTCGAACATATCGCTATGGATCCAAAAACCGCACCATGGCTCGAAGAAATACAGAACAAGGACGGATCCCCCAAAGTCTGCAACGATGTCTGGATTTCCTATTTATCGACCAAAGGAGTGAAGCAAGGGGCCCTCACTGCAGGCTTTGGGGCAGACGACCAAAAAATCGGCCCCGAACTCAGCTTTGGTATCGCCATGCAGAAACAACTCAAAGAGCCGGTCCTTCTCATCAAGGTCGCCTGGGGGGGCAAAAGCCTGCATACGGATTTCAGGCCCCCAAGCGCCGGAGATTACACATTCCCGCCGGAACGCATCGAGCAACTGAAAAAACAAGGCAAAGATCCGGATGAGATCCAAGCGAAACAAAAGGAGGCTGCCGGAAAGTATTACCGCCTGACGGTAGATCATGTGAAATCGGCTCTGACCGATATCAAAAGCGTCTATCCCGATTACCAGACAGAACAAGGGTATCAGCTCTCCGGACTTGTCTGGTTTCAAGGCTGGAATGATATGGTGGCTTCGGACGTCTACCCCAAACGAAACCAAGCCGGTGGCTATGATGATTATTCATCCGTGATGGCACATTTCATCCGGGACATCCGCAAGGACTTGGCCGCACCGAAACTGCCCGTCATCATCGGGGTGATGGGTGTCGGAGGGCCTACGGATCAATACGGCCCGGACCAACAACGCTACAAAAACACCCACCAACATTTCCGAGACGCCATGGCAGCGCCCGCGAAGCTGCCCGAATTCAAAAGCAACGTAACCGCCGTGCTGACCGAACAATACTGGGACATGGAACTGAACGCCCTGGTGGCACGGGATGGCAAGCTGCGTCACGAGATTAAAAAGAAAAAACTGAAAGGAAAAGAAGCTCAGGCGATGCACAAGGAACTACGTCAAAAGGCATTCACTAAGCGTGAACGGGAGATCCTCGAAAAGGGCGTATCCAACTACCCCTTCCACTACCTCGGCTCAGCCAAAATCATGGTCGGTATCGGCAAAGGATTTGCCAAAGCGATGGCAGAGCTTCAATAGTCATCCCGAAAGCTGCGGTCTCAAGTGCCCTCAGTGAAAGAGATGAGGCAAAGCTTGTGTGTCTCTGCCTTTTGGTGAATGGTGCTTCCATGAAGCCTTACGTCCAACTCGGTGAATCAAAAATGTCAGATGGAACCGTGTTCTCACTGCACAAACATGATGGCAAGTTTTACCTGAAATACAACGGCTTCGATCTGATGAGCACAGCGCTCACCTTCTCCGAGGAGCTGCTCGCCGATGCTGGATGCGCCTCCCTACTTCCCGGAAAAAAAACCAGACCCAAACATCCGAACGTCTTAATCGGAGGGCTCGGCCTCGGCTTCACTCTGAAACGCACTCTGGAATTAATTGGCCAACCCGCCACCGTCGAGGTCGCCGAACTAATGAAACCTCTGATCGAATGGAACCGCACGTTCCTCGTCGAGCATAACGGCCCGCTGCTCGAAGACCCACGTACCAAAATCACCCAGGGAGACCTCTTTGATATTATCAACAGCAAAAAAAGAGGAAGCTACGACGCTTTATTGTTAGATATCGACAACACCCCGGACGACCTGATCACCGCGGGTAACGCACGACTCTACTCACCTCGATTTTTAGCCAAGATCAAAGAGATTCTAACACCCAACGGCTGTGTTGCCTACTGGCTGTCGGAACCCGCACCCAAGTTTAAAAAATGCCTGATCAAGGCCGGATTTTGGGTGGAAGAACAATCGGCCAAACCGCACGCCAAATCAAAACGGGCCAGACATTGTATTTATGTCTGCACTCGCAGGCGCTAAGCAAAGGTCATCGCACACGCGAAACCCGTGCATACATTCTGGGAATAAACGATCCGGTTTGGCGTCTTACCGGGCAACATGCGTATCTCATCACTTCTCAGCCCACTCACCATAGGAGCTCTCACCCTGAGCCTCCCACTTCAGGCCGACCCATTGCAAGATCAGCTCGATCAGCGCAAAAAGGAATTCGAGGTACAAGCCACACCGGAGAAAATTGCCAGTTACAACAAAGGTGTCGAAGCCGTCCGGAAATCCGGCATGGTCAAACGGGCACTTAAAGTCGGAGACACCGCTCCCGATTTCACCTTGAACAATGCCCTTGGAAAAAAAGTCACACTCTCCAAACTCCTGAACGACGGCCCTGTCGTCATCACCTGGTACCGTGGCTCATGGTGCCCATACTGCAATCTGACATTACAAGCTTACCAAGAGAACCTGCCGAAACTTAAAAAAGCAGGGGCCCAATTCATTGCCCTCACCCCGGAACTTCCCGATCATTCACTCAGCACCAAGAAAAAACATCATCTTGAATTCGAGGTTCTCACCGACCTCAACAATCAGGTGGCAAAACAATTCAAAATCGTCTTTGAAATGACACCGGAAGTTAGCCAGGCCATGGAAAAACTCGCCGGGCTGCACAATTACAATGGGAAGACTTACAATGCTGATACCCTGCCACTGAGCGCCACGTATATCATCACCCCGGACCGCAAAATCGCCTACGCCTTTCTCGACGCAGAGTACCGTAACCGGGCAACGCCTGAGATGATTCTAAGCGAACTCAAAAAAATCAACAAGCAACAACCATAGGACTGGTATCTCCCAGAGTAAATACACCAGAGGCTAACAGCCTACAGCGCTGACAGGTTTCACATGATTGAAGAGGGTTTACAGGATTTTTTTGGGAGGTAGCGATAGGTTTTGGGCAAACCTTGATCTTTGAAATGAAACATCCTGACAATCGTGTCAGCGCCACAGGCATCACCGCGATAAGCTCCCTAATGGAGGAGCCCTGACCGATTAACACAAACTATCTCGAGTCAATCCACCAGTACCTGACGACCTGCGACCCCTGGCCCTGTGTGCCACAAACTTCCAAACCTCCTTGCTTTGATGCATCCCCAATGGTAGGTTGAGTTCTAACTCTCAACTATTATCAAATCATGGAACTGGAACTCAACCGGGTGTGGACCGTTGTCGTTGCCCTTGCTTGCATCGAGATCGGCAAATGGCTCAACCGTAAATTTATTTGGTTAGAAAAGGGAAATATTCCTCCCGCCGTCTCCGCCGGGTTACTGATCTCACTGATTCTGGCCGGCGTGCGCTCTCTCGGATGGTTGGATCTTTCTCTCGATCCCGTTCCACGCGACGCACTGCTACTGGTCTTTTTTGCCTCGCTCGGTTTTGGCGCTCATCTGGGAAAACTTGCCTCGGCCGGCAAAGGTACACTGGTGATCTGTCTCGCCATTCTCGCTCTGATTTTCACTCAGAACTTCATTGGTGTTGCGATGGCCAAGCTCTTTGGCCAACCCGAGGAAATCGGACTTTTCTGTGGTAGTATCGCTTTTCTCGGAGGCCACGGCACAGCGGTGGCATGGGCGAACACCGACATGGCAAGCTCCATGAGCGGTGCCTTCGAGCTTGGTGTTGGTAGTGCCACCATGGGACTGGTGCTTGGCGGTTTGGTCGCCGGCCCCGTCTCCATGTTTCTGATGAAGCGAAAAACCGAGGACATCGTACACGCCACGGTGTTCGAAAAAGATGCCCCGGTTGTCACCCGACGTGAACATGTTTTTTCCTCCAACCGCTGGCTCATCTGCCTGCTCTTTGTCTTGGTCTGCGTTGCGATTGGTGTACCAGTCCGCGAATGGTTCAATGAACGAGGCACCTCCATCCCCGCTTTCCTTGCTGTGATGCTGGTCGCCGTGCTGGTAACCAACTTCGCCGACCTGATCAAAAAACCCATGGATGAGGAGGTCTCCGATCTGATTGGCACCGTCTCACTGCGCATCTTTCTCGCCATGGCTATGCTATCACTCGACTGGGGGGAACTTGCCAGCTACCTGCCGATGTTGCTCTGTGCCTCGATTCTCCAAGTCACGGCCATCATCGGCATCGCCTATTTCGTCGTCTACAAAATGTTTGGCCGTGGCCATGAAGGTTCCTGTGCCGCAGGCGGGTTTATTGGATTCGGTCTGGGAGCCATGCCGGTCGGCCTCGCCGTCATCCGGCGTTTGACCGAAACCTTCGGCAACTGCCCCAAAGCCATTCTGGCGATCACTCTGGCGGCCTCCCTCTTCTGTGACACCGCCAACGCCGTTCTGATTTCAGCATTCTTCAAATGGTTCGGGTAAATGGCTTCGTGGATTAGTTTCCGGGCTTCTCCTTCCGCCATTCATAGGCTCCGATGTCGGGCTGTTGACCGCGCTTCACACCATCGATGTCATGAGCGACCTGACCATCCGGCAATCGCATTCCGCGATCAATGGCATCCTTGGCCTGTGCTGAAAGACGCAAGTCTCCTTTGGCATGTCCCAGGAACAGTGCAGGCGACGCATTCAGCAGATTGTGATCGAGCTTCGCCACCGCTTCATTTCTCTGCCGGATACGATGGCTGACGATGTTGTTCCTGATCTCAACCCGGGTATTTGGCCAACGATATTCGATGCTCGAAAAAGGAGGGTCCTGACTGACCACGGTGTTATGCAGCACCTTCACGCCGGTGACATTAGCGAGCTCAATGCCTGACTCAAGGTGGATGCCTTTGGCATTATAAATCACGTTGTTCCGGATCACTCCCCCAAGGTGGTCAACATAGGGGTCCTTTCCCGCGCCATCTTCATACTCACGCACCAGCCCCTCGGGCTTGGTTTTCATGCCAAAACCAATCGCACGATAACAATCGATCAATTGGTTCTGCTCCACCACGGTGCCGCGTGACCTCGACCACATATGCACGGCGTGTTCCATCAATTTCCCCTCGCGTTGGATGTTTTTAAACGTATTTCTCCGGATCACCCAGTCCTTGCCACCATGCACATCCAGACCACCGGTGTAGAAGTATTTCCCTTGATCATCCATGATGGAGGTGTCCTTAAATTCAATCAGACATCCTTCCAGTAAGCCCCGGTCCACCCAGGCCGGAGGCTTGGCTCCGTTCGAGTTCACCTTGATCAGCTGCTGACCGCAGTCATAGATGTGCAAATTGCGCATCACAATATCTTCAATTGTTTTATCGCCACCTGGCGAAACATGGATTGAGTGGTCACGGGCATAACGAATAGTTAGATCACTGATACTCACGCGGGATGCACGGATAGCGATCAACTCGTTGACACATGCTTTGCGGGAAAGCTTTCCTTTGCCTTGGAAGCCGTCGAGGATCACCTTTTCCCGCTTACCGGACTCCGAACGCATCGACACCCCCGCCTGACCAAATTGCAAGGGGCGGGTCAGTTTGTAGACGCCATCCTTGAGTAAAATGACCGTCCCGGGGTGGGCCCGCTGCACCGCACGGGCCAAATCATCAGCGGCTGACAAACGTAGTGGTATTCCAGAACCGGAAGCCACTTCGGCGATAACCAATTCGGAGCCCACAAACAACAGCATCCACAGCAAAAATCCCCGCTCCGGCATCAACCTTGATAAACGTCTCAACATGATTATCGAATCAAATCTACAGCATCCTGACGCCAACCGCCCTTATCCAAAATAGAAATCGAAAGTTCCCGCTCTTTTTTTTCTCCATTGCCAGGGACCACATACATCACAATCGCGGCGCGCGTCTCACCATCCGGGAACGCGAAATCAGGCCAATGGTTACCATTGAGATCTTGATGTACAAGGTCCCCTTTGTCATTGAAATCGCCATCCCCATTGGCATCTACACAAATCAATTGGTTCGACGCTTCATCATACACCTCGATCCGCATATCAGCCGATGCCTCAATTTTAAAATCCACCTGCTTCTGCGATTCCTCATCCACGGGACGCTGGATTATGTGATGAATGGGGATCAAATAGAAAGGGTTCGTAACCAGTTCATGGGCATCGATGACCCGCGTGCTGGAATGCGCAGATGATGACTTCCAAACCCACTTACTTGAGGCCAAGGGCTCTCCCTCTTCAACCCACGAGCATATCAACTCGCCTTCCTGATCATCCATCACAGCCTCTGCTTTAATATCCACAACGCAATTAGCACCCGGCGACAGCCGCAAAGTCTGGTTGAGCGTCTGTAGTGAATGACCACTTCTTGTGGTCACGAACAACACCGAATCCTTCTTCCATTCATATTTCACGATCGGCCCCTTAAGTTGGATCTCTCCCTGCTTGTCATTCAATGTTGGGTTCGTCAGATAAAAACGACCGTATGCTTCTGTTTCTGGAAGCGCCACCGTAAGACTCGTCAAAGGTTGGATATCAACCTTATCCAACATGGCGTGACCGATGAAGGTTTTTGAGTCCTTTTCTGGCTCTTCTGCCGCATGGCTAGAAGGCTGCCTCTGCGGAGGTTGATGAGACTCATTCCCTTGTTCCACAATCTGACGACCAGTGCCCCGTGTTTCTGCAATCTGGTTCCTTAAGCTTGCAAGAGCCTCGCGGTTTTTTCTTTCCCGCTTGGGAATATTCATGGCCACTGACAAACGCAAGGCTTCCTGTAAAATACGAGCGGCCTCATCAAGGCGCCCATTCACACGCAAGAATTCGGCATAGTCCTCATACAGAGGGAGTTCATTGAACTTGTTGCCCATGCTGCGCTCATGATGCAGCAAACGAATCAGCCAAGCTTCCAACTCCGGGTGACGCGCGCCCTCACGCATCGCCAGATCTTTCATGACCCGGTATAATTTGAGTTGATGGTGAGGATTCACATCCACCTTCGCCTTCTCCAGCATCGCATCAAGGGTCGTCCACGCCTTTTCCCTATCCCCCAAGGCATGATCAATTTTGGCTGCTCCAGCATGACATTTCAACTTCGTCCCCCGACTGTAGTAGGTATAAGCATCAATACTTTCCAATGCCTGCTTGCTGATTTCCAAGGCATCCTCAGGCAATGACCCGTTACCACTCTGAATGATCAGTTTCATGAGTTTGGCATAATGTCGAAACACAGCATAGACAGGGTACCCTTCTTGTTCGGTCGACTTCAAAAAAAGATCATACTCAGCAAGAGCGTGCTCGGGATACCCGTGCATCACACAAATCCTTGCCAGCTGGGAATGAGCATCCAATGCATTCCGTGATACCTCGCCTCTGCGATGATACCTACGATTCACACAGTATTGATCCGCGTAATTCGTAAACCAACGGTTTAACTCTGCGGCCCTCACCCAATCCCCTACGTCCAAAGCCGAACCCGCGATATCTCCAACAGCATAGAGACGAGGGTAGGAAATAAACGAATGCTTGTACTTCGAGTCGGGGTCCACATGTCCATACCGGTAAGGAAATGCCCTGTTTCTGGCATCGGGCAAAAAGGAAAATATCGGGCCCAAGTCTTTGTAAGGAATCCTCACCGTGTCCAAGTGATCGTGATGCAACAAACTATGCTGCTGATGTGATGTTATTTCACGTGCCTGGGAAACCCGGCCAAGACTACGCAGCGTACTGGCAATGTTGCCGTGAATAATGTAACCACCATCGTCCAAGCGGGCCACTCCCCCTTCCGCATTTCTCTGGTCACGCTTCAGCAGAAAAAGGTATAAATCCAAGCCCCAATCCTCGTCCGTTTCCCCGGTCTTGATCTGGGCTTCCTTCCAAATGCGAGAGTGCAAAGATGAACTCAGGTATCTTTTTTCAGCTTCTACAAAGCTATGCTCCAACTGCTTCAGGGCGTCTTCGCGCCTTCCTTGACGATATAAATGCAGCAACTTCTCTACTTGTTCATTAAGAAACTGCTCACGTTTCGCTTTGGCTGTCTGCTCCTCCGCATCCAGAGGCAGACAAAACGCAAAAAAGATGGCGGACAAACAAACGCCAAAACCAATGGTTTTCATATGACTGAGATATGACAAACTCTCTATCACATAGCAAGAATCGAATCCTTATACCAAGTAGCCATTGGCGTCAAAATAAGGACTTAGCTCTTTCTGCTAAAGGTTTTCGATGGCGTTTTTCGTGCAACAGATTTTTGATGGCATAGGTGAGTGGAGCCTCGATAGATCTCATCTCGACAACTCTCAGCGACAGCCACTGCGC